>CADBNY010000017.1 GCA_902796215.1 uncultured Erysipelotrichaceae bacterium
GCTATAACAATATATTTAAATGTTTTTGAAATAAAGAATTTGTATCCTTTTATTACTGCTTTTTCTGTTGAAGTTAAACTATTTTCTGCATTTTTTATTGCTTCTTTAAATATTTTACTTTTTTCTTTACTTTCAAAATCATTTGCTGCTTGATTAATCATTTCATCTGTTACATCTTGACCTACAATACTAGAAAGCTCTTCTTTATGATTTTTTAAATAATCCAGAATGTCTTTTTCTATAGTTATTTCATCTGTTTTTTTCTCATCTGCCATTCCATCTATTGTTATATCCATATATTTTTCTAATAATCCTTTTACTTCTTCTGAATTTAGCAATTCTTGTAGTTGAGAATTATCAATGTCTAGCGGAATATCTATTGGCTCAGTAAAAAATTTTTCTTCTGGATTTTTTATGTTTTCTGCAACTATTATTTTTAAAACTCCATCTATCAAAGTATCTTTTAAGTTATAAGATATAGCAAGTATTCCAATTAAATTTGCTAAAACAAAAAATAAAAATGCAATTACTATTTTTTTTAAAATTTTCACCTATATCACCTTCTGTGAGTATTATACCATGTATAAAAAAAAAGAAAAGTCAATTAGCTTTTCTTTCCTATAACAAAATGATCATTTACATAATTTACAACTACAGTATCATGTTCTTTTATTTTTCCTTCGATTAGCATTCTTGATAATTCTACTTCTAATGTTTTACTAACTAATCTTTTTAATGGTCTTGCTCCAAAATTAATATCATATCCAGATTCTATAAATTCATTTCTTGCATTTTCTGTTAATTCTATGTGTAAATCTATATTTTTTAATCGTAGTTCAATTTCTTTTATTATTTTATCTAAAATCTCATTAATTGCTTCTTTTGTTAGTGTATTAAATATTATAATTTCATCAATTCTATTAACAAATTCTGGTCTAAAATGATTTTTAACTTCTGTCATAACTAGATTTTTTTCATTTTCTAATACATATTCACTTCCTAGGTTAGATGTCATGATAATAATGGTATTTTTAAAGTCTACTGTTCTTCCATTAGAGTCTGTTACTCTACCATCATCTAGGATTTGTAATAATAAATTTAATACTTCTGGATGAGCTTTTTCTATTTCATCAAATAAAACGATACTATATGGATTTCTTCTTACTGCTTCTGTTAATTGTCCACCTTCTTCATAGCCTACATATCCTGGAGGAGAACCAATCAACCTGGAAACACTGAATTTTTCCATGTATTCTGACATATCTATTCTGACCATGTGTCGTTCATCATCAAATAATTCATAAGCTAAAGTTCTTGCTATTTCTGTTTTTCCAACTCCTGTTGGCCCTAAAAACATGAAAGATGCAATCGGTTTATTTGGATCTTTTATTCCACTTCTTGATCTTAGAATAGCATCACTAACAATTTTTAAAGCTTCATCTTGTCCTTTAACTCTTTTTTTCATATCTTCTTCTAGGTGTAATAGTTTTTCTTTTTCACTTTCTAATAATTTTGTTACTGGAATATTTGTCCATTTTGCAATAATTTTGCAAATATCATTTTCGGTTACTGTATCACTTAATAGTTTGTTTTTTTCGACTTTATTTAATTCGTCTAATTCTTTTTCTACTCTTGGTATTTCTCCATGACGTAATATTGCAGCTCTTTCTAAATCGTATTTGTTTTCTGCTTGATCTAATTCAAATTTTAATTCATCTAATTCTTTCTTTTTCTTTTTTATTTCATTATTAATATCTTTTTCTTTATTCCAAGCATAGGTTAGTTCTTGTTCTTTTTGTTTCATTGACTCTAATTCTCGATCAATGTCACTTTTTCTTTTTAAAGATAATTCATCTTTTTCTTTTTTGATAGCTTGCCTTTCTATTTCTAAGCGCATAATTCTGTGTGTTAAGTTATCTAATTCAAATGGAACTGAATCCATTTGAACACGAATTGTTGCACAAGCTTCATCAACTAAGTCAATTGCTTTGTCTGGTAGGTAACGATCTGTGATATATCTATTTGATAAAGTTGCTGCTTCTATTAAGGCTTTATCAGTAATTGATACACCATGATGAATTTCAAAACGATCTTTTAATCCTCTTAATATTGTAATGGTATCTTCTACAGTAGGTTCTTCTACTTTTACTTTTTGGAATCGTCTTTCTAGAGCACCATCTTTTTCAATATATTTACGATATTCATTTAATGTTGTTGCTCCTATGACATGAATTTCTCCTCTTGCTAACATAGGTTTTAAAATGTTAGAAGTATCCATTGCTCCTTCTGTAGCACCTGTTCCTACAATCATGTGAATTTCATCAATGAACATAATGATGTTTCCTTCACTTTTTTTCACTTCATTTAAAACATTTTTTAATCTCTCTTCAAACTCACCACGATATTTAGCTCCTGCTACTAAGGATGCCATATCAAGTTCCCAAATTGTTTTTTCTTTTAATGAACTTGGAACATCTCCTTTTAAAATTCTTAATGCTAAGCCTTCTACTATCGCTGTTTTTCCAACTCCTGGCTCTCCTATTAGTACTGGATTATTTTTTGTTTTTCTTGATAATACTCTTGTTATACTACGAATTTCTTCATCTCTACCTATTACAGGATCTATTTTTCCTGCTTTAGCATCTGCAATGATATCACGACCATATTTTTCTAAAACATTTTCATTTTCTTGTTGTTCATTTCCATACATATTATCATCCCCTCTCATGTATTATTATACTCTTCTTTTAGCACTTGTCAA
>CADBNY010000018.1 GCA_902796215.1 uncultured Erysipelotrichaceae bacterium
TTATATCATAAAAATTTTTTCATGTTCTTTCTTTCAACTCAATATCATAATATTTTAATCTTAACTACTTCAAGAAGAATAGAAACTATAAAAACAATAATTATTGATTGATAAAAAACATAAATAATGTTTGCTCCAAATAATAACTCATTAACATTACAAACCTATACTTACTTAATATAAAGAAAGAAACTGCAATAAACAATTTCTTTTTTATTTTAATAATACCTTATAATTAATTATTATTTTTACTCTCTTCAAGAATAGTTTTCATCTGACATAAAACATCAATTTCATGCAACGAAATAGAAGCCTTTTCAATATTTTGAATCAAATTAATAACCTCAAGACTACCAATTGTAGAATCAATATTATCTCGATTAATCATATCACTTGTAATAGTCAAATTTAATAATTTATATTTTTCAGCAACCACTGAAACAATATCATAATCAGCAAAAACATTTATTTTTCGTAATAGACTATTGCTTGGATTATAAACAAATTTTAAATACTTATTAAGATTATCCTCTAAAGCAAATTCTTGAAAACTCTCTTGATTTCTAAAACTTTTTTCTAAGAAAGGAAATGAAGTAAGAGCACAAGTAAATAAATCATAAATACTAGCAGACTCACTCAACTCATTTAATGAATTACTAATTTCTAAATCACGAAGTTCTTCATACAAATTATTTAATTTTTGAATTTCTTCATTCATTTTTAGCATTGAATTACTAACTTTATCATCATTTTTTCTTGCCAAAAGACCTCTACCAGTAGCTTTTAAATATTCTTTATAAATAGCTTGTCTTTTCTTCTCTTCTTTATCTATTTCCTTCTTTTTACTAGCATATTGTCCTTTAAAAGAATCCTTATTTTTATAACGCAATAATAAATCTTTTAATAAAAATTCATAATTATAATACTTTTTCAATTCCTTTAAAGTCACATATAAATCCATAACCGCAGAATTATAATTCTTCTTATCTTCTTTACTCAAATCATTATAATTATTATTACATGCAAACATATCATAAATTTTATTTCTAGTAGGAGATTCTTCAACAAAGTCACTTATCTTCTTTTCTCCATTAAGAAATAAACATGCGTTATTATATGAATCAGTGGCAATCACTCGCCCTAAAGCCAAGCGCGCTTCTACATACTTTTTAACAACACTTAGTTCATCCACACCATATTCTACAAACTTCTTTTTTTTCAAATATAAAACATACTTATCCAGCTTTGCTTTATATCGTTCAAGAATATAAATTAAATTCATTTTTAAATGTAAAATAATATCAGGACATCTAAAATAAATTTTTTCAAAAATATTTTTCATTTCTTCAAAAGATGAATTTTGAAAAAAAGGCATCATATATTGTTCGGTAAACATAGTATAAGTAAAATCGTTAATATCCAAATTAATTCCTAAAATAGAGAACTGCTGAATAAACTTCTTTATTAATTTATGAACATCTTCCAAAGATGTATCTTTTGTTATATCTGCAACAATATAGTCAAGCTTCAATTTAAAACTACTAGAACAATTTGCATTCAAAAACACAAGATTTAATAACTGTTCAATTTCATTTTCAGCTTTTTCATGTTTTACAGACTTATTAATTGGCATTAACTTGTTTACTCTTTCTACCATCTCATTTTCAATATCATTAAGATATTTCTTAAAAATACTAATTTGTCTATTTACATATTCATTTCGATCATTAACAGATTTAAAATAAAATTTTTCTTTATATCTTTTAGTACCCTCTTCTGTTTCTAAAACAAAATTTTCAATATGAACTTTATCAATATCAATCAACTTCATAATAAAATGGTTATCTAAGTTATTCATTACTATCACCACCAATGTCTTCTTCTTTCTCATCTTCTAATGTGATAATCTGTTCACTTAAATATTTTATATGTTCCTGAATAGCAGAATGCAAATTTAATAAATCATCATTAGTCAACTCTTTAATATCATTTATTTCTTGTTTCATAATCTCACCCCAAAATTAATAAAAGGTCTTCTCTTAAGAAGACCCCTTTTTATATCAAATTATCCTAAGAACCAGCATTAGCATCAATACTGAATTGTAAATTATATGTCAAAGCTCCACCAGAAGCACGATCTTCACAATCAACATCTTGACCTTCAATCCACATATAAATACGAACCTTAGTAATTCCCTCTGCAACATCAAAAGCATTTAAATAAGTTGAAGTTGGAATTCCACTTGCCAAGCTACCAACAGTGGTCACATCTGCAAAATAATCAGTACTAGTACTATTCAATGGAATATCATTAGCCTCAGCAATTGGAGCTTTAACACCTTTATATGCTAATTTAGTTCCATTTGTTTGACCAGTTGTAATATTATAAACATTCAATGCATTATTAACAGCTGCTGCAGTATGCACATCATAATTAGGTTCCCAAATCCATTTTGCTTCCTCTCCTTTTATAGCTTGAGCAGCTGCAGGAGCAGAACCATAAGCAACACTACCCTCAGTTATAAAAGCAACACGAGCAGCATTTTGAATACCAGTAGATGTACCTTTAGCAACAACATTTGAATTTGATGTTAAATAAACTGTTTGCGCAACAGATGATTGGAAGAATAAATCAAATACTACAAAATCTCCGCCAGTACCAAGAGTTTCAGTAGATTTCTCAGCAATTAAAATATTACCTCCACCAGTACCTGTATCAATTGTTCCCTTATACATATCCATTAACCCCGTAGTAGCATTAACATTACCTATTGTAGAAACAGGAACTGCAGTTTTACTACCAGATGGGATTTGATTTAACGCCCCTGTCCAACTAACTCCAGTAATATCACTATTTGTAACAATTGATTTCCAATTTGAAGCATCTGTAGAAATCTGTAAACCTTGAGAAGTAGACACTTGAACATCAATTGATTCCACAGTAACAGTTCTATTAGCAGTAAACCATGCATAGGTTGATGTTGTTAAAACAATACCAACAAATAAAATCATAATAATCGCTAACAATATTTTTCTATCTTTTCTTTTAGATTTTGATCTAGACTTAGACTTTGCCATAACTATTTAACTCCTTTTTTATTATTTTCATTTTTATAGACATGTTCTTCAGTTATATCCATATGCATTTTTATTTCTCCACCTAATAAATCATTATTGCACTCAGGATCATCACCTTCTATCCAAACTACAACCGTATAATGATCTTTCGTATTAGGTTTAAAATTTTTCCTTTGTTCCAAAACCGCTATCGATTTAGAAACAAATGGCTTAGTACCATCTTCTTCTTTACCTGTTTCTTTACTCTTCTTTGCATAAACTGTTTTTTTACCATTTTGAAGTATCATAATGCGAACTGCCTCATCAACATTCCTTATAGTATCATCGATATCAATCTCATACCAATAATGAACCTGTTCCTTACCAGCATTTACTACATAAAAAGAATAAGCAATATAATTATCACCATTATGAGAGCCAACACCTTGATCAATATCACTAGGCAACCATTTTATCGATATATTATCCATATATTGAATCGTTTGAGCTGATAACTTTAAACTCTTATCCTTTTTCATACCACTTTCTGATAAATAAACATTTTTTCTATTTAACAAGTTTTTGTCTAAAGTAACAGTAAATTTTCCACCTTCATAAGCAATATATAGAACTAAGTAAATAATAGAAGAAACAAGAAAAAGAAATAAAAAAGAAAGCTTTACTATTTTTTTGACTAATTCACGTTTATAAATTTTTTGTGCTTTTATTCCAATTTCACTATTCATCATTTACCACCATCTGCCTATATATATTTATAATATGTACCTCACCAATGCCACCTTTCCTACTATGTCTAAAATAATTATATCGACAATTTTTTATAAAAGCAATACATAAATTTTACTTTACATCATTTTTTTACAATTAACAAAATAGTGTATTTAAAAA
>CADBNY010000019.1 GCA_902796215.1 uncultured Erysipelotrichaceae bacterium
AGAAAATTGTTCTTTAAAATAATCTTTCATAATAGTCTCCTTAATAGTTATTTTTATTATACAAATTATTATTTTTATAGTCAATTTGGTGTTTAATGTTATAAAAAGGAAAATAAAGAGTTGAAAAGCTCTTCCCTAATTGATGTATGGATTTTATGGTGCCATTTATGGTGCCAAATATGTTATAATAATCTTTGAAATGAAGTGATAGCGTGAAGTCATTTGATAAAGTAATTCCTGTATTTCATATTGATAATGAAATGAATAATTTGTTAGATACAATAAAACAAAAATTGAATCAAATATCTATAACTGATAAACAAAAAAGGATATTGGGAAATATTAAATTAATGATAAGAAAACAGTTGAATTTTAGTATATTGATACATACACTTTTGCGAACGTTTTTGTTATATTTCTCAAGCTGTAATCAAAGAAAAAGCAGGTAAATAATAAATTAGAAGACTAGAAATTTGATGTGAATCGTGTTCTAGAAGTAAGCATAGAACAGATTATGAAAAAAAATATAAAAAGAAGATTAAATACTATAGAAGGACAAGTGCGTGGAGTATCTAAAATGATAGATGATGATAAATATTGTAATGATATATTAACTCAATTACTCGCAATTAATAAATCAATTAAAAGTTTAAGTACTGAAATTTTAAAAGGACATATATCTACTTGTGTAGTAGATGATATTAAAAACGATAAACTAGAAATGATTGATGAAGTAATGGAATTAATGGGTAGGTTAAATTAATGAAAAATAAATATGTAAAAATAGATGGAATTCATTGTAACCATTGTATAGAACTAATTACTAGAGAATTATTAAAAAATAAATTTGAAAATTGGAAAGGTCCAAAAAAATAGAATAGAAAGAATGATAGTATGAAGAAAAAAGTAGTTATTGGCATGAGTGGAGGAGTAGATTCATCAGTCGCAGCCATAAAGTTAATTAAAGAAGGTTATGAAGTAATTGGATTATTTATGCGTAACTGGGATTCTTTTGCTAATGGAGAATATAGTGATGCTCCAGTAGGAGAAAACGGAATATGTCCTCAAGAAGAGGATTATAATGATGCTAAAGCAGTATGTGATAAATTAAATATCCCATTACATCGAAAAGATTTTGTAAAAGAATATTATGATTATGTATTTAAATACTTTTTAGATGAATTAGAAAAAGGTAGAACCCCTAATCCAGATATTATGTGTAACAAATATATAAAATTTGATATGTTTGCCAAAGAAGCGGAAAAACTAGGAGCTGATTATATAGCAACTGGGCATTATGCAAGAATAAAAGATGGGAAATTATTAAGAGCAGCCGATGAAAATAAAGATCAAACATATTTTTTGTCACAAGTTACAAAAGAACAGTTAAAAAATGTCTTATTTCCTATTGGTGATATGTTAAAACCAGAGGTTAGAAAAATAGCTGAAGAATATGATTTGATAACCGCTAATAAAAAAGACTCAACTGGTATATGTTTCATTGGAGAAAGAAACTTAACAAAATTTTTAAAAAATTATTTGCCAAATAAACCAGGAAATATTGTTAATATTGATACAAAAGAAATAGTTGGAAAACATATAGGATTAATGTATTATACAATAGGTCAAAGAAGAGGACTAGATATTGGTGGTAAAGAAGACAGAATGTTTGTAGTAGGAAAAGATTTAGAACAAAACATTTTATATATTTGTATTGGTGAAGATAATGATTATTTAATTTCTGACTCTTGTATAATAGAAGATGTTAATTATTTATCTGATGAGAAGATTAATAAGTGTACAGCAAAATTTAGATATAGACAAAAAGATGTAGAAGTAGAATTAGAGTATCTCGATAATAATGAAATATTAGTTAAGTATCCCCAAGGAGAAAAAAGAGTTACGCCTGGGCAAGCATGTGTGTTATATAATGGTAAAGAATGTTTAGGCGGGGGAATAATAAAAGAAGTTAGAAAAAACAATACAAAGGTTTGGTATTTATAAAAAAGACTATACTTTCTAGTCTTTTTTTGTTAATCCTGATAAACCATTAATGACAAGATTATAATTTAATTCAACTATTTCATCAAAAGAAATTACTTTATTATCATTTACCCAAGCTTTATATAAAGAAAGAGTAGTATTATGCATGTAATTAATGGCAATATTTAATCTATGCTTATCTAGTCCTTCAAATATAGAAGTATTAATATAAGATTCTTTAACTTTATTTATCACTGATTTCTAATATATTCATAGTTAGGGGCACAAGTTAATTTATCCATAAATTCTCCCTTTTGTATATGAAATAAATAAAATCTTTTAATAATTTCTTTATAGTCATGAAAAATATCTAATCCATCAATAAACTTAATATATTCTTCACAGTATTTAATTTCTAAACTCTTAACTAATTCTTCAATAGTAGCATAATGAAGATAAAAAGTTTTTCTATTAATTTTAGCTCGTTCAGATAATTCCTTAACAGTAATATTTTCAAAATTCATCTCTAAAACTAGTTGTTTAAAAGCTTCAATTATTTTTTCTTCATTTTTTATAAATCTTGCATCCTCTTTCACATATATCACCTAATACACAAATTTTATTTATGCGAGTATTAACTCAAATTTACTATTATTTTTGTTGCAGATTTATTATATAATTATTTTAGAAGTTAAGCAACACGAGTGTAATAATTATAAGAGGGACAATATGAGAAGGATTATAGTAGTAATTATATGTTTCATAATAATGATTGGAGGAATATATATGCTAAAATATAATAGAAATAATAACATTAGTAGTTTAACTAGCAAAGAAAATATTATTTTAAACAGATATAAGGAAATGCAACAAGCAATGGTTGATAAAGACATTGATAAGTTAAATAAGATTGTAAAAGATGGAACCACATTTACTCATATGTCAGGAAAAACTCAAACAAAAGAAGAATACTTTGAAGATATAAGAACTGGGGCATTAGATTATCAATCATATACTATAGAAAATCCAAGTGTATCAATAAATGGTAATAAAGCAATCTTAAAAGCAAGAGTAACACTTACAGCAAATGCTTATGGTGCACAAGGAACGTACCCATTTAATCTATTTGCTTATTTTGAAAAAATAGATGGAGAATGGTTATATACAAATAAAAGTTAGGAGGAAAGAAAAATGAAAGATAAAAAAAGCTTAATAATTTATTTTAGTAGAGCAGATGAGAATTATTTTGGAGGAGAAATGAGATATGTAGATAAGGGTAATACAGAAGTAATTGCTGAATACATAAAAGATATTGTAGGTGCTGATATATTTAAGGTAGAACCACTTAATCCATATCCAAAAGACTATATGGAATGTATTGAAGAAGCTAAAGTTAGAACTAAAGAGCACAATGCTCCAATTAAAGAAAACATTCCAGATATTTCAGAATATGATGTTATTTATGTAGGGTCTCCAATATATTGGGGAGGCATGCCAGAAGAATTATTTACTGCATTAAAAGGACATGACTATAATGGTAAAATAATAAGACCATTTACAACACATGAAGGATCAGGACTATCTGGAGTACCAAGACAATTAAACGAAATATGTGTTGGAGCAGAAGTTCTTGATGGTTTAGGAATCATAGGATCACAAGTTAATAATTCAAAACAAAAAGTAGAAGAATGGATTTAAATTAAAGGAGGAAAGAAAAATGAAAAAATTTAAATTGAATGATGGTAAAGATATGCCCAGTGTAGGAATAGGAACATATTTATTAAGTCCAGATGAGGCTGAAGCAAGTGTAAAAGAAGCATTAAAAGTTGGATATAGACTAATTGATACAGCCAATGCATATCAAAACGAAAGAGCAGTAGGAAGAGCAATTAAAGCATCAGGAATACCAAGAGGAGAAATATTTGTAGAAACAAAATTATGGCCATCAGTATATACTGACACTGAAGCTATAGATAAGACATTAAAAAGATTAGATTTAGATTATATTGATTTACTATTATTACACCAACCAGCAGGAGATTATATAACTGGCTATAAGATGATGGAAAAGGCATTAAAAGAAGGAAAAGTAAAATCAATTGGTATCTCTAACTTCTATGGAGAAAGATTAGATGATTTGCTAAATAATGCTGAAATAAAACCTGCAGTTACTCAAGTAGAAACTCATCCATATTATCCCCAAACCGAAATGAAAGAAAAGCTAAATGAATACGGAACAAAAATTCAAGCATGGTATCCATTAGGTGGTAGAGGTAATGATTCAGTATTAACTGAAGAAGTTATTAAAGAATTAGCCAATAAATATGGTAAGAGTCCTGCTCAAATTATATTAAGATGGCATAATCAAAAAGATGTAATTGTTATTCCCGGTTCAAAGAATCCAGAACATATTAAAGACAATTTAAATATATTTGATTTTGAAATATCAGAAGAAGATATGAAAAAAATTGATGAATTAGACAAAAATACACCATTTTATAATCAAACAGATGAAAGTTTAGATGGATTTGCTAAATGGAATCCAGACTTTGATACACAAAAATAAAAGTATCGGAAGAGTAAGATATTATGATGTAATTTCTTATAACCCCATAGGCTAGCTGTTGTACAAGCTCATCTTCGCGAAAAATCAGGAAAATAAAACAGTATGAAAGCATATTCTTAGTGAGAATAATTATTACAATTGATGATGTTAAAAGAATATGTGGTAATAATGTAAAATATAGATTAAATGAACCTATATTTATGGATATTTATATTTAGAAAGACTAGAATTATTATATTTTAGTCTTTTTTATGTTATAATCTATTCAAGGAGTGGGGTTATGGAAAGGAAAAAAGTTCTTCTAATGTATTCTGGCGGATTAGATTCAATATTATCTATGGCAAGATTGGTATCACAAGGTTATAAAGTTTTATTAGTTCATTTTGATAATGGCTGCTCTATATCAACTGGTTTAGAAGTGGAAAGAGCAATGAAATTTGAAAATGGATATGGTAAAGATATAGTTGAATATGTAGGAAAACTTACAACGGTTCCTCTATTTAGAGACAACGAAAGAGAAATAGCAAATATGTCATTTAGTGAGCTTTGCAGTAGATATGGTGATACTACTATTTCACAAGTCAGATGTCTAAATTGCCGAAGTGCTATGTATCATGAAGCAATAAGATATTGTTTATTAAATGATGTTCATTTTATTGCCGAAGGTGCAAGAAAAAGTCAATTATTTTCTATTGAGCAGCCAAAAGTTATTGAAGGATATAGACAATTACTAAATGAATTTGGCATAGAACTATTATTACCTGTTTATGATTTAGAAGATGATTGGGCAAAAGAAAATGAATTGTTAGCACATGGCATTATTCCATCAGCAAGCGAAGATAAGTGTGTATTAGGAATGCCATTAGATGAACCTGTTACAGAACATCAAACAGATGCTATTAGCAGAATGTTAGAAGAAAATATTAAACCACGATATGTTAAAAAATTAAAATTAAAACCAAATATTCCACAATATCCTTATAAAGGAAAAGGTAGATTAGAATTTGATTAAAGAGTCATTTTAGTTAAAATAATAATTGACTGCCGAGGTAAACTGCTGCACAAGC
>CADBNY010000020.1 GCA_902796215.1 uncultured Erysipelotrichaceae bacterium
ATTAAAAATCAAAAAGATGAAGATTATAAAGTTCATTGTTCAATGGAAGGTCATATTAATCAAGCTTTTGCTAGATATATCACTTCTTCTCCTTATGGATTTTCTGAAAGAGGGTTAGAAAATAAACTTAAACTACTTGTTTATCATGCAAATAAAATAGACTTAACTATCAAAGATTATTATGATTTAAAATATGGTACTAATACTTATGAAGATATAAATATTAAAATAAAGAAATTATGTAATATCAAATATGATCAAAAACTATCTTCTAATCATCAATCTAAATACAAAATAGAAACTAAATTACCAATTCTTGATTCGGCATCAGAAAATAACAGATTAAAAGAATTAACTAATCTTAGACAAGAAATATATGTAATTTAAAAGGAATAGACACTTGACCATCTACTCCTTCTAGAATAAAATTAACTTAATTATAAATTTTATTTTTTAGGAGAAAAGTCTCCACACATTTTCTACACTAACATAAAAAAAAAGACTTATTGTCTTCTTGCAGTTTTTTTTGATACAAATTCATTGAATTGTGGCAAGTTATTATTTTTTATTGTTTCTTCAAAATCTTTTCTTACTAAATTTACTAAGTCTTCTAATGATATTTCATAGGTTTTGCTTGTTGGTACTGTATATTTTTCTAGGTAGTAATCCAAATGATGTGAGTATCTATTTATTGTTGAAGTTATTAGTAAATTTACAGGATAAAATGTCCCATCTGGAAAAAAAATATTAAGCTCTTGTTTTCTTGGATTATAATCTATTAAGATTTCTTTTGCATTATATTTTTTTCCATCTAAAATAACTTTTTTGTAATCTTCAAATGTAATAGTTGGTGTTCCTTCTAAAGTATAGGCAGGTATTGAATATCCCTTTTTAGTGCTTAATTTTTCACTATATAATTTCATATTATCAAAATAGTTTTCAAAATTTACTAATGCTCTTTTTAGACGAGTTTCTTCTAAATTTTTTTCTATATTATCTAATATTTTTATATCCATTCCATCTAAAAAGCTTTTATATGATATTTGTGCTCTGTAATTAGCTCCTTTTTCAGGCTCATATATCACTTTATCTCCTTCTTTTATTCGATAAGTAATATTTCCATCCGTTTTTATTCCAAATTCTATATAAAAAGAATTATCTAATTCTTTATCTGTAATGAAAGTCCCGTCTTTCAATTTAAAAGCATTTTTATAATTATCTTTTCCTAATAAATCATTATCATATAAAATATTTTTTATACTTTCTTGGTCTAGATGCTCTTTTGGATGATTTTTTAAGTATTGACTGAGAACTGATATTCCATCTTTGCTACCTGCGCTATATATATTAACTACTTTATTAGAAACAGAATGATATTCTAAATTATAGTCTTCATCATAGCTATAAAATATTATCGGGCCATTATCTAATATATCTGTAAATTTTGCACTCCCTCCATCATAGAAATGAGGTATTTCTGGAATATTTATGCTTGTATAATATGGATAATTAACGCATGGATAGAATTTGTTATCTATTTCTATGATGCATGATATATTGCATGCTAATTCTTCTTGTTTGTTTTCTTCTGTTAATAGATTTAATTCTTTTGCTGTATCTTGAAGTTTCATATTATAATCTATATTTTTTTCTTTTAATATATTTTTTACGCTTCTATTTTGCTTTAATAATGCTTTTCCGACTGATTCTTCTGCTATTACAAATTGTCTTTTGTAATTAGAATTTAAATCATGGTATGTTTTATAATTTTTATTTATGTAAAAATCATATAAGTCATTTAATAAATTTACTACTTCTTCATCTAGTAATTGTTCATTTGAGTCTATTTTAAATAAAGATACAATTGGAAGTTTAAGGAGTATTTCTTTTACATTTTCTTCCGAATATATTTTTCTTTTTTCTTCAAGACTTTTAAGGAAATAATACTCTAGTGGTCCTCCTATTTTCATTTTGCTAGCGTTAGAATTACAATTTACTTTTTTTCCATTATAATCTAAGTAAAAATCATCACCCCCAATATAAAAGCTATTATTTATATATATGATGCTATTTAGATCATGAAGTGATTTATCTTGTAAAGAATATTCTTTCTTACCAATATAGTCTATATACTCTTTTAAATACTGTTTTTTTAGTGTTGCTGCTTTGCTTTCTTTTCCCGCATACAAGCCGAATTTTTCTAATAACTTTGCAAATGAATCAAATGAAGAATAATAATTTTCTTTATCTATATTAGAAAGAGTTATTTTAAATAATTCATCTAAAAGTTTTTTTTCTTCTATGTAGTCTTTTTGTATTCCTAATTTAATTGTTGTTATTTTTCTTGCATCCATAAACTCTGTTAGATAGTTAACATTTACTTCTGGATATTTTTCTTTTAGCTCATCTATTAGTGATTGAATTCCATATTCTGTATAAGAATGAACATTGTAATTATCAACATTTTCCATAAAAAAATCTAATAAATATGCTTCATTGTGATAAGAGTGAGGTTCTTGGTCAGTTACACTTATCATTTTATTATTCATTGCTTCAGATAAAGACCTTCCAGAAAAATCATTTATTATAATTACTTTTTCTCCTATCTCTAAGAAAAAACAGTGTCCAGCATGAGCAAATTCATGCATTTTTGTTTTGTCATCTACTCCAGATAACAAACCAATCTTATTATCCCTTGCTGAATAATAGCCAACAACATATTCACCGTGTAAACTCATCAGTAATTCTGGCACATTATCATCTACTATGATATCTTTCATGTTTTCATAATATATTCTTAAATTCATTGCAGGATCTTTAATTAAAAATTCTTCTAATTGATCTTTTGCAATTTTTTTGTATTCTTCTGTCAAATTTGGATTATTATTTATCACTTCTATTACGTCTTCTTTAGTTACTTTTTTTGGATATAATTCATTTAATATCTTGTACTGTTCTGAATAAACGTAATTCTCTCGAGTAAACATATCATTTATTTTTATTGAAGATAATGTAAGAGGAATTACAATTGCATATATTTTTACAATTTCTAAAATACTCCTTTTGATAGATTTATTTTTAATTAATTTTTCTTTCTTTGTTTCATACAAAGTTTCATCTTTTATATTATATATTTTATATAATTCTATAAATATTCCAATTGGTGGGCAAACTAGAGCACCATCTTCTTTTTCTTCTAAAAATACTTTTTTATTTTGATTATCTAATAAAATTATTATATTTTTATTTTTATAATTAATTCTAAATAATTCTTTTAATTTGAACATGTTATTCCTCCTATTTTAGAATAATAATTTTGGTAAAAAAAACTCTTTTTGATTTAGAGTTTATTTTTACTTTTTTTGTGGTGCTACTACTCTATTGATTGTGAATTGCAAAGCTTTTTTCTTTGCTTCTTTTTCTACTTTTCTTATATTTCCTTCTGTTGGTTCTTTATCATATAATTGCTGCAACAAATATTCAATAAAGATACTAGATTCATTTCTTAATGGCGATGTGCATTGACAATGTAGATTGCTTGCTAACTCTTTTTTTCCATAATTAATAATCGGCAAGTATTTTACACCTAATTTAATAGAGTCCATTGGTGGCAGATGTGAATCAAAATAGTCTTGTAATTTTTGATATATACTTTCTAATTCTTTATGCTGCTCTAATTCATCCCAATTATCCATAAGATAAAGACATGGATAATTTCTATCTGCAAAATAATGTGCTACTCTATTTCCTGTTAACATTGCTGCAAATTCTACTATTTGGCTTGAATTGGTCGCCTTTGTAAATTTGTTTTTGAAATATTTGCTGGCTACTAAATTATAAACTTCGTTTAAGTCCTTTAAAACTTCTTTGGTTCTTTTTTGTTTTGGTCTTTTTTCATCTTTTAATATTTCATCTGCTTCTTCATATGATAATGTATCATCACACATTGTAATTGTTCTTTGAAAACTTTCGTTTATAATTTTTCCAGATGAATCAATTGTAAAGTAATAACTTCTTGTATATCTTTCTTGATTTTTTTCTAAAGATATTTGATTTGATATTTTCTTTGAAAATAAGGCTTCGCCATTTTTAGTAATATTTGATATTTTATCTTTTGCAAGAGCATCTTGCATTTCATTGGAATCATATGGCATGTATTCTAAAACAGAAACAATATGAACACCTAAAATATAAGATCCATCTTTTAGTTTATGGCAGGATAGAGCATCTTCTCTCATTGATGTATTCTTGCAATCAATTGTAATTGTATAATCTTCTACTTTATAGATTGCTATTCCGCCTTTTGATTTTTGATTTAATTTTAAGTTTTTACTGCAAAAAGATTCTAATCCTGTACCACATTCAAAGTTTTTGATTATTTCTTGACTATTTTTGTTCTTCTTTTTTCCTTTTTTTGCAGTTAAATCTTTTATTTCAATTCTTAATAATTCGAGATTTTCTTTTTCTTCTCGAGTTATTTTTTTCCCTGATATTTCTAAAAATCTATTTAAACATTGAACAATCCTTTCTTGCTCTTTTTTTGAAATATTTAATTTTTCTTGAAATAATATAAAATTGGATATTTGTTTGTAATAAAGAATGTCTTCTTTTGTTCTTTTTTTTATAGAACTAAGATATTCATTTATAATCCAGTATAAAAGACTACATTCTTTATTACATGTATTTATTGATTTTGGAATCATTTTTAATACATATTTTAGATAAACTACTTTCTTTTCTTTTATTAATTCAACTATGAGAAAATATAATTCTTTCTCTTTTTCTAAATACTTTGCCATATTATCATTCCCTACGATTCTTACTTATTAATTCTAACTGAATAGTTAATTGCTTAATTCTTTCAACTATTCTTCTTGCTTTTACTTTATCGACTCCAGATGATGTAATTGCTAATGATTTTTCTAGCTCTTCTAATGTTAGATTTGAAGTAAAAAACGTTGGAAGATGATTTTCCATACGATATTGTAGAAGTGGCCCTAAAACCTCATCTCTTGACCAATTGCTTACATTTTCTGCACCAATATCATCTAGTAGTAATAGTGGTACTTTTCGTATATGATTAAATTTTTCTGAATAATTTGTTTGAAAAGATGACTTTAAGCTTCTCAAAAATTCTGGATAGTAGATTAGAATACTTTTTACATCTTTTTTTGCCATCTCATTAAATAAGGAGGCAATCAAATATGTCTTACCGGAACCAAATGATCCTGCTAAATAGATTCCTTTTTGAAATTCTCCTTTCTTATATTTTTGCATAAATTCTTTGAAATATTTAATAATTGGAACTCTTGCTGCATCATCTGTGTATATTTTTTGGAATGATGCCTCTTTGATTTCTTTTGGCATTTCATATAAATCTAAATTTTGTTTATAAGATTCTTCTTTTTCTTTTTTTAAAAGTTTTTGGCAAGCGTCATAAGAAAACATTATTGTTTTCTCACTTTTAATTGGAGTATATGCATATCCTTTTATTTTATTTTTACAATTATTCAACGATTTACATTTTTTGCAATTTTCATACTCTTCTAGTGATTCTTCTAGTTGTGTTGTATATTTCATTAGTATATCTTCTTTTATGTTTAATCCGTAAACAAAATCTTTAAAATCTTTCTTACTACAAGCCTCTTGGAAAGAGTGAGAGAGTTTTGTTTCATCAGTTGTATAGATATCCGTCATTCTTTTCATATCTCTCACTTCCTTTTATCTTATTATAATTATTTTTTTTTTAAAAGTCTATTTGAAAAAAATATATGACATTTTTTTACACCTTTTTTATTAGTAAAAAAATATCTAATAAAACAATGTTTTTTTTAAGCAATAGTTTTGAAAAATTATTTTAATACATTTTTTTGAAAATAAAAACTATTTTTTAATAGTTTTAGATTTTTCGTAAGTTTTAATTTTTTGTTCCTATCTCATACTGCGTTGCTTATTTTCATTTTTCTCAAAATTATTAGAAATAGAACCATCTGGTGAAATTTGAACTTGTTGCTGATAATAAAACTTAATATTTCTAATATTATAATTAAATTCTCTTCTTATTATTCTAAAAAGTTTTACTTCATCTTCTGTCAAATTACTAAAATTTCTATAGCTTTGAGATGTTGTAAATGATATTGCTATATCCTTTACCTTATTTTTAGTATTGTCTTTTATTTTTTTAGAACATGCTTTTAGTTCTTCAAATGAATATGCCTCTTCTTCTTCCATAACAATATGTCCAAGTAGGCGATGTACTTTTCCATCAATAGTTTTTACGACAATTGCTACTCCAACACATGGTCCCAATCCATCTGTTTCTAAGTATGCTTGTGATTCACCATCAAGTATTATACATTCACCCATGTCTACATTTATTATATTATTGTCTATATTTGAATTTGTTGGTTCACTATCTGTCATATTATTCCTCCAACTGTATTATAACATATTTCGCTGTATTTTTTATCTTAAAAATAATATTACTAGTTCAATTTTGTTTAAAATTATTAAATAAATTAGTAACTTTTCCTACATGGTTATAGTCTCCTTGATGACATAGGTTTATGTATATGAATTGAAACAATAAAAAAGAGCTGTTTTTTAATACTTCAATTTTCAATTTATTATTTATAATATTCAACATAATCCTGTCATTAAAATCTGTTCTATATTTTAGAATTATTCAAATTATTTAGAACTTCTTTTTGTATGGCCATATCTATTATTCTTACCAACTGGTACCACGTAGTTAATACATATGTAATGTCTACCTTATGGTCCTAGTCTCCATGTGGTGATATACGTTTATGCATACGGATGAAATACTTTTATTTATAGCAAAAAAAAGATTGCAATTGCAATCCTATATTATCTTTATCGTCTTCTAAGTTTTTCTGCATCGTATGCTCTTACCTCTTCATCTGTAGCATCCATTGGTAAACCTCTATTTGATCTCTCAAGTCTTCTAAGTTCTTCTGCATTCATACTAATCACCTCATTTGCATTATAACATTTTTTCAATAAAATACAACTACTTTTTGTTAACATACAGGACAACATAAGTAGCTTCTATTAACTACAAGTCTCAATTTGTAATTTATTATTTTTAATTTTAAACATAACACTTCCATCTTGATCTGTTCTATATATTTTAGAATTTTCTAATATACTCAATACTTCTTTATTTGGGTGTCCATAACGATTGTTTTTACCAACACTAATTATTGAATATTTTGGGTTTATTTCATTAATAAACTCTTTTCTACTACTTGTCTTACTCCCATGATGTCCTACTTTTAATACATCTATGTCTGGTAAATTATATTTATTTAGTATTTCTTTTTCAGTAGTTATAGATGCATCTCCCATAAACATAAACTTATAACCATTTAATTCTGTATAAACAACATTACTATTATCATTTTCATTATCATATTCTTTAGTTTGTAAAAAGTATAATTTATTCTTATCAATATTTAATTCTTTAATACATGAATAATATTTAATATGTTTTTTATCCAATACTTTAATTAACTCTTTTTCTAAATCATTATATGGTCCACAGTTGAAGATTACTTTCTCAACCTTAAAATTATTAACTAAATTAATAGCTTCTCCCATATGATCATAATCTCCATGTGGTGATTGTCAAAAAGTAAGTCGTTTTTTTATTTATAACTAAAAAAACACTTATATAGTGTTCTTTATTTCTTCAGTATTTTGAGTTTTTTTATACTCAGAGTATTTTGACATAGGATTAATAATCGTTGCAATAGAAAACATTTCGGTAGATATTTTACCTGATTCGACAGAGAAACCCTCACCATTTGCATAACTAAAACTATTAAGACCATAGGATGTTATGCTATTGATTATTTCATATTCTATTTTTTTATGTAATATTTTTGTTTCCTCATTATTAGGATATTTTATATTCATATAGTTTAACAAAGAATCCAGTAACTCAATTCCTTCCGGACTGTTTGATTCTAATAATTCTGCTGTTTTTTCATACAACCTTTTGAAAGTATCATCTTCTCTTAATAAATTTTCAAATAAATACGTGCTTGAAAGAGTATAATTAAACATAGAAGGAATATATATATCATCAGTAGAAATATTTTCATTTTTAACTATTGCAATACAACTATTAGGATTTGAATAATAAAAGTCATTTATCCTTTTTAGTATTTCTTTTGCATTCTCAATGCCATCAATAGAGAAATGTTCCAAAACAAATTGATCTATAACTCTATTATGATATTCAAATGTTGTTTCATTTTCTTCTTCCGTTAAATCTGTCAATCTTTTAAATGCTATTTGTATTTTTTCTGGTGTATTAAGAGCATAACCGATAGTTTGATATGATAGATCTGTCAAATATAATCTACCTGTTTGATATGGAGTTCTAAATCCAAACTGAGATAGGTAACTAATTTCAGTTTTAAATTTTTCATTATCAATATCCAATCCAATGGAAGAAATATCATTGAATAATGCACCAGGAAATGAATGTGTCGAAAAGCGATTTTTATGAGAGTTAATAACCATTTCTTTATATATATTAACATAATCATTTAATGTTAATTTATTACTAATATTATGTATTTGAATATATCGTTTTTTTATAATTGGAAAAATATAATTATTAAAATATTTTTCTTCACTTGTCATTTCTCCATAATGTGGATCCTCATTTGTTATTTCGCTTTTGTGATTAAGATAGTCATCTAATATTAGATTAACACTTTCTTTTGATAAATCATTAGTTGCCATTGCATATGAAAAAATAAATTTGCTTAATTGCATGTATTGATTTGACAATTCCCATTTATTATTTGAATCTTGTATTAACTGCATTATATAATCGCTATTAAATATGTAAGTAATATAATTAGCTAAATTTTCTGTTGTTATTTGCATATCTTTATCACCATTTTTATTATATCATATTTTTTTACTTTATCATCATCTTATTATCTTTTTCTATCACTTTTAAACTTTTATCTGGTGTAGGCAAATATTCAG
>CADBNY010000021.1 GCA_902796215.1 uncultured Erysipelotrichaceae bacterium
ATAATTTAGATAAATATGATGATAATTATATTTACACTTTAATTGAGGATTATTTGTCTGAATTTAAGGCTGGTAAGGCTATAACTTCTATAAAAGACTCTCCTCTTTATATTTTAATATCAGAAAAATTAAATGAGTTAGAAAGTAAAAAAGATTCTTTTAAAAAGGGACTAGATATTAAGAGGGAAGAATTAAGGGCAAAAGAAGAATCTTTTGAAGAATTGGAAAAAAAGTATTATCATATTGATAAAATTAATGAGGAACTTTCAAAGTTTCAAAGAGATCAAGAGTTTTTATTAAAAGACATTCAAGAAAAAGTAAATAGCGCTGTTACTGTTCAAGAAAAAGTGGAAGTGCAAGTTAAGTCTTTAAATATTGGCCTTAAACGAATGATAAATCTTATGATTCTTTCAACATTTGTTCCTGGAAGAATTGCTTCTAAGGGATTAGCTGCATCTATAGCTAGTTATTTGATGTTTGCTAAACAAATTTTGCATCCAGAAACAGTTTCTAAAAAATATAAAGTTATTACTGTAGAGGATTATACTGCAGATATTGAAAGAAATATTAGAAGTATTGAAGATTCTATTTCTATGCTTTATAAAACTGAAAAACAAATTGATAAGATTATTTATGAAATAGAAGTGGACTTTGCTGATTATATTGATGTTTTACCTGAATGTAAAAGTTTATTGTCAAATCTTAAAAAAATAAAAAGTGCAGTAAAAGAAAAAGAATACGAAATGGAAAAAATTAAAAAGGAGCAAGAAGTACAATTGGAAAATAATAATGCAAAAATATTAACAAAAGGTGTATATCCACAAGATTAGTTTTTCTGTAAATAAATTGTAAAATCAATTTAATTTGTCATATTGTTTTTTGATTTGTGATATAATGACTTAGAAATGGAGTGGTTTGATTGCTATTACTAACGAAAGCAGTTTTTGCTATAATGATAGGTTTTTTATCATCTGCTGTATTGGGACTTTTAATTCTTCCAGTTCTTAGAAAATTGCGTGTAGGACAAAAAATTTCTATTTTTGTTGGTGATGCACATAGAAAAAAGGAAGGAACGCCAACGATGGGAGGAATTATTTTTATTGTTCCAACTGTTTTGGCGACTTTGGGTTTAATTTTTGCCAATAAAATAAGTTATACTTCTAATTTGGGAATTGTTCTTCTTGTCTTTATTGGATATTCTTGTATAGGATTTTTAGATGATTTTTTATCTATTCGAAAAGGTAATAATGAGGGATTGACAACTTATCAAAAATTATTTATGCAAGTTGTGATTGCTATAGGATTTTTCTATATTTATATGAGAAGTGGAGGGCAAACATCTTGGGTTGTTGGAACACTTCATATTGATGTAGAACTTGGTTGGCTTTATGGCTTAGCTATTTTATTTGTTCTTGTTGGAGCAAGTAATGCTGTTAATTTGACAGATGGTTTAGATGGATTAGCAGGTGGTTTATCGGCGATTGCTTACATTGCCTTTGCTCTTATTTCTTTATCTGTTGGATTCGAAGATATTGGAATCTTTTGTTTAATTTTAGTTGGAAGTTTAGTGGGATTTTTAATTTATAATACTCATCCAGCAAAAGTATTTATGGGAGATACAGGTTCTTTAGCTCTAGGAGCTGCGATGGGAGCAATTGCTATTTTAACACATAGAGAATTAACTTTATTAGTTGTTGCATCTGTTTTTGTTTTTGAAACTCTTAGTGTTATTTTACAAACATTCTGGGTACAAGTATTTCATAGAAAATTATTTTTAATGACTCCGATTCATCACCATTTTGAAAAAAAAGGTTGGGCTGAGACAGATATTGTTAAGTTATTTTGGGTTATTGGATTAGTTTTATCTATGGCTGGAATTATCTTTGGAGTTTGGGTATAAGAACTGGAATGGTTCTTTTTTTTTTATTTTTTCATATATTTTTATAGGTGATAAAATGAAGAAGATGGATAAAATTTTGTTTTATGCAGTTTTTTTATTATCTATTTTTGGTTTATTAATGATCTATTCTTCTTCTAATATTTGGGCAGAGTATAAATTTCATGATTCTTTTCATTATTTAAAATATCAATTTCTTTTTTTTATTATAGGTTTATTTCTTATGACTTTTGTGTCTAGAATAAATTATCGTTTTTATTATAATTATTCTAATATTATTCTTTTTTGTAGTTTTATTCTTTTAATTTTAGTGTTAGTACCAGGAATTGGTAGTGTTCGAAATGGAAGTAGAAGTTGGTTTGGAATTGGCTCTTTTGGAATACAGCCTAGTGAAGCAGCTAAAATTAGCTTAATTATTTTTACTAGTAGATATTTTTCTTTAAATCAAAGATATGTCAAGAATTATTTAAAAGGTATTTTTCCAATCCTTTTTATTACAAGTATTTTTTTTGGACTTATTATGTTGCAGCCCGATTTAGGAACTGGTTTAATTTTATTTGTTTCTATTTTATCCATTTTGTTTATCGCAGGAGTTGATTTAAAGTTCTTTTTGTGTGGAGGACTTTTAGGTGTTGTTGGGGTTGCTTTTTTAATTATTATTGCTCCTTATCGAATGAATCGTATTACTTCTTTTATTGATCCTTGGAAAGATGCTTTAGGAACTGGATTTCAAATCATACAAAGCTTGTATGCAATTGGGCCAGGTGGATTACTTGGTATGGGATATTTAAATTCTGTACAAAAACATTTTTATTTACCAGAACCACAAACAGATTTTATATTTTCTGTTGTAGCGGAGGAATTTGGGGTAGTAGGGGTTATATTTGTTGTAGGATTGTTTGGATTAGTTCTTTATAGGGGTATTAAAATTTCCAATAAGTGTTCTGATTTATTTGGAAAATATCTTTCATTTGGTATTTTATTTCAACTTATTTTTCAAGCAATTATGAATTTGTGTGTTGTGGTGGGACTTATACCAGTTACTGGAGTAACATTACCATTTCTGAGTTATGGTGGAAGTAGTTTGTTAGTAAGTATGGCTAGTATTGGAATACTTTTAAATATTTCTAAATACTAGACATAAAAATTTCCTTATAGTACAATAAGTTTATTATTTTTTTGGGAGAATTTTATGAGACATGTTGATGTATTGTATACAGTTGATAAAAAATATGTTAATTACATGTTAGTATCAATGTATTCACTTATGGAAAAAAATGGGGATTTAGATATTTGTTTTCATGTAATATGTGAGGGGTTAGATAAGGAAGATTATAATCATATTGATTGTCTTATTAATTCTTTTGATAATGTAAATATAAAATTTTATGATTTTGATTCAATAAAAAAATTAATATTAAAATATGAAGTACCAGAATGGAATGGGTCATATATGTCAAATACTAGATTATTTTTTGATACTTGTATTAATGATGTTGATAAATTATTATATTTAGATTCTGATACTATTGTAGTTGATTCTTTATCAAATTTGGATCATTATAATGAAACAATTCATATGGTTCGGGATTCAATGCCTTTTGATTATTGGAATAATTTAGATTCTCATTTAAAGTATTATTATAATTCTGGAGTTATATGGATTGATACTAAGAAATGGCAATCTTCTCACTGTCATGAGAAAATTATTCATGGATTAGAGAATCATCTTTCTTATAAATATCCTGATCAGGATTTAATTAATTTAACTTTAAATGAGTATATTTATGATTTGCCACCAAATTATAATCTTTTTTCCACCGATTGTTATTTTCATTTGCCTTTTCTATATCGGTATTATGATAAAGCAGGAATATTACGATATTCTAAGAAAGAGATGATGGAAGCCAAACAAAATCCCATTATCTTGCATAATACTCCTTTTTATGGATTTAGAGGTTGGAGTGGTAGTTCTATTCATCCATTTTATCATTATTATAGTGATTACTTTAATAGGATGGGGTTAAGCATGGAGAGTAGTGATGTTTCTACTAATGAATTTTTATTTCGATTGAATTTGTATGCTCATTTAATTTGTCCTAAGAAATTTTCGAAAGTAAAAGAATATATAAAAAGAAGTAAGAGATAAGGTGAAATATTATGAATGTTGAAAAGCTTTTAAAAGAATTGAAAAGAAAAATGGGGGTATCTTTTTAAAAAATGATAGTAAATTTTATTATAACAAGTTTGGTATTTGATGAATTATATATTAGGATTTAATGAAATACATAAAAGTAATTTATTTTCTTTGAAAAACAGCAAAAAAAATTTGTTGTTTTTTCTTTTTTGTTTGATATACTAATAAATGATAGGAGGATATTATGAATAATAAAGTAGTTTTAGTTGGTTGTGGGAATGTTGGTATGGCTTATGCTTATGCTTTAGTCAATC
>CADBNY010000022.1 GCA_902796215.1 uncultured Erysipelotrichaceae bacterium
CTCCAATACCAATCATTATAACGTATTTAATCCTTTATAACAAGAAAAAAACAAAGCAAAAGCTTTGTTAACCGTTGTCAATTATTTTTTTTGGAACTAGATTAGAAGGTTGTTTCATAAAAGTCTTCGCTGAAGAGTTTTCCTTATCTTTATTTTCCAAATCTAATGGATCAAAAATTTTTGTAACAGCAAAATGAAAATTTTTTCCATCCCAAAAATAAGAAACATCATCTCCAACTTCTTTACCAAAAACAGCTTTACCAAGTGGTGATTTTATAGAAACTTCTCCCCTACTTGAACGTGCATCATTTGGTACAAGAACAAGCTCTATCTCTTCACCATCATCATCTTTCACTGAAAATTTAGTTCCATATCCAATAACATCAGGATTTGAATTACTAACAATTTTAGCTGAATTAAGAATTTCAGCAAGTTTTTCTAAATTAAATCTATTTTTTAAATATTCAGAATTTCCATTATCTATTGTGCGATGTCCTGCGCTAAAATCACCATAAGATATACGAAACTCTGATGGTTCTCGTTTTTCCTCTTGCTCTTTTAGTTCTTGAGCCATAATATCAAAGAGGTTACTAAAATAATTAAACTGCTCTAACGTAAGTAGATATTCTCCTTCCATACCCATTCTCCCTTCATTTTTATCAAAATCAATATTTGAAAAGCAAAATAAAAATGAAATTAAATAACATTTTTACTACCAAAATTATTATAACTAATTCAAAATTAAAAATCAATATTTTAGGTTATTGTTATATATAAAAATCATTTTAAAGTATATAATATTTTGAAAGGTGGTAGTAAAAATAACATTAAATTTTATTGGGACCGGAATTAATAACGAATACCAAGCGTGTATCCATATATATGACAAAAAAGAAAAACTAATCTATTATAAAAAGACATACAATGGAACAATAGCAGTATGCTTAAAAGAAAATGAAACATATAGATTAATTGCAACTTCATACGGAGAAATAATAGATAAAATATTTTATATTGATAAAAACACAAAAAAAATTACTTTTATTTTTAATAGAAGCATTTATATTCCTTCTAAATTAAAAACTATCATCTTTCTTTTAACAGATGCAAATTATAATAATTTGCCAATAGAGAAAGGAGAGATGATATTATGGAAAAAGTAGTAAATATTATAAATGGTACTGGCACAAGTGAATTAATTAATGATACATATACAGTTACTGCACAGGTAACAGGTTATGATAATACAACAATTGACCCAACAAGCTTAACTGTTGAAGAAGGAACAAATAACTATGCATTTACAATTAGTGCTGCAGGTACTCTAACTTTACATGTTACAGAAGATGGTACAACTACAGGAACTCCCATAGTTGGAGCTACATTCTACAGAACAGATAGTACTGGAACAGAATATGGATCATCAATTATAACTGATTCAAATGGTGATGCTATATTTGATAATGTTCCTTTTGATGCAAAAAATGCTCCAACTATATACTATAAACAAACTGCATCCGATGGAGATCATGAATTTGATTCAACTGTAAAAAGCACAACTTTAGCAACCGATACTTCGACCATTGAAATACAAAACACTCCCGGAGCAACTAGAACAATTACCCTAACAGATGCAAACTATGCAAACTTACCAATTGATAGTGGTACAATCACATTAACAAACTAAAAAAGACCATTAACAAATTTTCTTTTGTCAAAGTCTAAACACTAACAACAGTTAGTGTTTTTTATTTAATATTTTACTCATTAATTTAGACTTATCTTCATTTTTATTTTTAGGAGCAGCCTCAGTAAGTCTCCAAACATTACGATTTTCATTCACAACAATCCATATAGGTTTATCACCATCAAAAGATTGATGAATAGTATAAAGAGTAATATTATCTTTATCTTGAACACAAAATTTAATCACTCCATCTTGCCTAGCTATTATACTTTTTCCAATATCATCATGTATTCTATTTATATAGACATTAACGCCATGAACATCTCCACTAGTAAGTCCACTATATCCATCATCCTTATTTAATTCATATATAGGTTTTGTAATATTTTTCCCATAAATAGAATTAATATAATCACTAATAAATTTAGAAGTAAACATCGCGTCTTCTCTTGTTAAATAATCTTCATAAGCAAAAATATTATCAAGATCTATATTATAAGTGAAAAAAATATCATAAATATCATAATATGGATCAGAACCTTCAAACATAAATGTTTTAATCTTATAAATTTCTCCAAATTCGTTAAATGTTCCTTCTTTTTGAAACACTGCATCATCAACTACCAAAATATCCATTGGAAATTTAACATATCCTCTACTATATGATGCAATCATATTAGAAAGAACATCTTCACTAAAATCAGGATTCAAGTTCCTTAGTTTATTCTTCATAA
>CADBNY010000023.1 GCA_902796215.1 uncultured Erysipelotrichaceae bacterium
CTTTTAAAATCTTTTATTGTAGGCTCAGCAATACGAGAAATATCACTATTATGAGCTAAATCAGCTAATTTTACTTTAGTTGCAAGAGAACTAGTAGAAACCTTTTTTATATATTCATCATAAGTATCACTTGGACTATGAGTTAATAACAACAAAGCTTCCATTTCTTTATCATTTAAAGGCACCATTTCTTTTAATTGATGAATACTACATTCGGTATCTTCTAATACATCATGCAAAAGAGCAACTTTTGTAGAAGATTCATCATCCATTCTTTTAGCAACTTCTAAAGGATGAAAATAATAAGGTTTCCCTGCCTTATCAGCCTGCCCTCTATGTGCTTTGTACATCACCAAAAAAGCCTTAATTGTATTTGATGTTAAAACCATATCATTACCCCTCTTATGAATCAATATCAATCATTAAAACTGCTTATATCAGTATAAATCGTTTTATCAACATTATTAGAAAGAATCAAATAACCAAAAACAAAACTAACAACAAGTAACAAAATAACAATAAATGTAACATTTCTAGAATTTGAATTTACCATACACAAAAACCTCTTTTCTACAAATTAGATTCTTTTAACACATATCGGAAAATTTTATTATCATCCTCAACAATAAATTCACTTTTAACATCATTAATTTTGGAGTAAATGATTGGCTTTTGCAAAACCTTTTTCGCATCAACCAACTCATCAAAACAATCAACATCAACAATTTTCTTATCTTTTGGATATTCATATCCATCTTTTGAATTTACAATACAATTATCATATTCCTTAAGAATTTGGGATAAACGTTTCTGATATTTATTTTTATTTGTAGTAACTTTCAAAACCAAACGAGTAATACGATATAAAAAATATAAAGAAAAAATAATAAGAACAGAAGAAACTATAGTATAAAAAACAGTGCTGGGATTCCATTCATTATGATTTAAAGTAACTTTTTTATTCATATTAGAAAGAGTATTCTTTGAAACTCCATAAGTCATTGTCCCCAAAGGAATAGTAATAGAAGCAATATTTCTTGTTTCATTTTCCTCTTCTAAATATAAAATAAGTTCATACTCTGAAGAAGCATTCAATTGATACTTATTTTTATATTCTTGGACTAATTTATTATATCTTGCATAATCAAAAACAAAAGACTGATCAATCGCTATCGTATCAGAATCATCTGATATATCAACAGAATTCAGCAATTTTTCCTCGTTTTTATAATATATTTTATTAGGATCATTAGCATCATAAATTTTAGCAATCCCAGAAAGATGATAACCCAACTGATATGATATTTTAGTAGAAACTTTAACATTATAAAGAAAAGAAATATATAAATTGTGAGTCAAATCAGAAATGTATTCCATATTCTCATTTAAACAAGACTCTTCATAATGATCATTTTGCTTTAAGCAAACTTCATAATGTATATCGCTACTTTCAGAATATGTAACAACATCTCCTTTTGTAAACGAAATGGCTTTTAATATAAAAAAGCATCCACAGGAAAATAAAGCAAGCATAAATATAAGCATAAGGAGAACACGAACTTCAAAACTAAAATAAATCTTACTTCCTATCCTTCCATTTTGATTCATATAAATTCCTCCAAAGACTATCATATTATAAATACATTATAGCAAAAAAAAAACGAAAGATAAATAAAATAATTTATTTATCTTCCCCTAGAAGATTGCCTCTCTTGATAATAACTATTTTGAATTTCCATAAGCTGTATAGCAGCTTGCTTTTGTATTAAAGTTAATTGCTTAGACATCTTAGCTAACTCTTGTTTTTTTAAAAAAGCTCGATATTTATTTTTTACTTGTAAACGGAACCTTTCAATTTTATCTAAAATTTGACGATAACTATCCCCTGAATCATCATCAGAATCAACTAACATTTTAAGTAATTGATTAACTAAGCGATTATATTTTTTTAAAACTAAAGAACTAACAATTGAATGAGCTATTTTTTTATCAATCACTTGAATATTACAAATATCAGCATCACATATTTTAAAATTTTTAGTTCTAGAAGGTAGTAAAAAACCTTTAACATTCAAAATTTCTGCTCTATTCATAATTTTTTTTCTTTTGACAGAATATTTTTTATTAACTACATACATAAAAATCCCTACTTTTCTAATAAATCCGGTCTATTCTCCCTTGTTATTCTTAAACTCTCTTGATGCCGATATTCATCAATTTTTTTATGATCACCTGAAATTAAAACTTCTGGAACTTCCATTCCTTCATAGACTCGCGGTTTCGTATAACTAGGATAATCAAGTAAAAAATTATCATTAAAAGAATCTTCTATATGACTTTGCTCATTAATAACACCAGGTATCAATCTCGTAATAGAATCCACTAAAACCATCGCTGGAATCTCTCCTCCAGTTAAGATATAATCACCTACACTAATAAACATATCACAAATACTTTTGATTCTCTCATCAAAACCTTCATAATGCCCACACAATAAGATTAAATGTTTCTCTTTTGATAAATCATAAGCCATTTTTTGCTTATAAGGAATACCGGAAGGAGTAAGCATAATAACTTTACAATCATCATCTTGAAGAGATCGAATACAATCAAAAATAGGCTGACAAGAAAGGACCATACCAGCCCCTCCACCATAAGGAGTATCATCAACCTTGTTATGTGAATCAATAGTATAATCTCTAAAATTAACTAAATTAATTTCGACCTTTTTATCATCAATCGCTCTTTTAATAATGGATTCTTGAAATACTCCATCAAACATTTGGGGAAATAATGTTAAAATATCAATTTTCATAAGAACCTCCTACATCATACCATCAATAAGTTCTATAACAAGTTTTTTTTCTTTTTTATTTATCTCTTTAATCATGGGAGAAAACATTGGAACTAAAACTTCTTTATCAAATATTATTCGAAGAATTTTATTATCTTTGCTTGCCATAAAAATTTCTTCTATTTTTCCTTTTCTCCCATCAAGAGAATAAACATCATAGGTAATTAAATCCTCATCCAATATTTCATTATCTTCCAAATATAAATCACTTTTTGAAAAATAAACATCTTTTTTTAATAAAAATAATACCTCATTAATATTAGAATAATCATTAAAAGTTACCATATCAAAATTCTTATGAACACGATAACTTTTTATAGTATATTCTTTTGAATCAATAATCAATTTATTTCCAATAACAAATACCTTTTCTTTAAAAGGAAAATCACTTAATATGCGTAACTCACCTTTTATACCATGTGTCGCAACAATCTTTCCAATATACACTTTATCCATATTATCTCTCCAATTCATATAATAAAATACTACAAGCAACTCCTACATTTAAACTTTCAACCTTATCTGAAATTGGTATATATAAATTCTTATCACATAAATCACTAATACTTGGACGAATTCCATTACCCTCATTTCCCATAACCAAACAAAATTTATTTAAAGAAGAATGATCAATTTTTCTAGCATCCACACCATTAACAACATTAGTTCCCAAAATAGTATATTCATTTTCTTTTAGGAAAGTTAAAGCATCAAAAGAATTTACTGACAAAATAGGAATATGAAAATGCATACCTTGTGTTGAGCGAAGCACCTTTGGATTATATAAATCAACAGTATTTTCTGAAAGTAATATCATATCAACTCCAAAAGCCACACTACTTCTAATAATTGTACCCAAATTCCCTGGATCTTGAATCTCATCAAGCAAGAGAAGCTTATTTCCAAAAATAGAAGAAAACTCTTGCTTTTTACATACAGCAACTACCTTAACAGTAGATTCCAATGAAGTAATCTTTTTCATAACATCACCAGTAACATAAGTACAAGAAAAACCACTTATTTCTTCTTCTCCCTCAAGTAAAATAATTTCTAAAACAACTGAAGCCTTAATAGCCTCTTCTAATAAATGATATCCCTCTACTAAATACGAGCTAGTCAAATCACGATATTTTTTTTGCTGTAATTTTACCCAATTTTTTACTCTTTGATTTTCTAAACTACTAATTAACATTAAAATACCTTCATTTCTTCTCTATACTTTTTATAGTCTGACATATTTTGTTCTACTAATCTCCAAAAACTAGTAGAATGATCTCCATATATTAAATGACTCATCTCATGTATAATAACATAATCCAAATAAGAAATATCTCTTTTGATAAGTTCTAAGTTTAATGTAATAATATGTGTTTTTATATTACAAACTCCCCACCTACTAGTCATTTTCCGAATACGTAATTTAGGATATGGAATTTTTCGTGTAAATCTCGAATAATTATAATCAAGTCTTTCTAAAAATAACTTTTTAGCCTGTTTTTTATACCAAGCATCAACATCAAAATCATGAGAAATATAAACTTTATTATCAACAAAAGTAATACCCTTTTGATCGCAATATATAACAACATATTGTTTTCCTAAGTAAAAAAAACCCAAATTATTTTTAACTTTTTCTTCTTGAAAATCAATCATTTTGCCAATTCTTGCATAATTATCTCTAATTAAATTTTCAATAAACCTAGTACTAGTAAAAAAACCAGTTGTAACAGTAATTTTTAAATCTTTCTTAACACGAATATAAGTATTTTTCTGTCCTCTCTTTTTTTCTATAACAACATCATATTCTCTATCATTATAAACAAGCTGCATAATACCACCAATTTTATTTTACAACAAAAGTATAAAAAATAAAAGAATTTGATTTTTGAAAATAATATTGAATAAAACTTTTTTTAAAAAATCATAATAAAGTTAGGAGGAATATTATGGACATGAGTATAAGAGAACACATTATCAATAATTTTCAAGGAGATGATTATAACACACTACGTAGAGCAATTGATGAAAGTGTAAAAGCACAAGAAGAAGTAACATTACCAGGTCTTGGTGTTTTCTTTGAACTAATTTGGGAAAATGCCTCACAAGAATTAAAAAATGAATTAATCGAAATTATAAGAAAAAGAGTACAAAAAGGACTAGAGAAAAATCTCTAGTTCCTTTTATTTTGTAATACCTTCATATACTGTTCCCGTAAACCATACTTCTCCTGTTGCTTTATCACGAATAATATACATATATGGCTTATTAAAACTAATATCAATATCCTTAACTGGAACTTTAAATAAATGTTCAAAGTAAGGACCCCTAGTACTTCCGAATCCTCCTAACTGTGTTACAGCAGCAGCTTTTATTCCATCATTTGAAAATTCAATAGTAGCTTTATGCGCAGCATCTGAAATAACTTCACCATTAGAACTCTTTAACATACCAGATAAATTAGCTTTATTATTATCAAAAACATCACTGATTCCTAATTTTTTTAAATCTTCCATTAATTGTAATTCATATTCAAATTTAAAGAATGGAATAAACCCTCGAATTCTAGTAGCATACCCTTCTTCAAAATTATCTATTTTTACTTCTTTCAAAGAATCAATTAATTTATTAAGAGAATCTTTATCTGATTCTTTAACAAAATCAGTTAATTTTTCATTTTTAGGCATAATTCCTACATATTGTAAAGTAACTCCATCATATTCTTGTAAATCCTTCGCAAATTCTTTTACATTATCATCTTCATACAAGAAGAAATCTGTTGAATTAGCGCTCTTACCATAATTTTCTTTTAA
>CADBNY010000024.1 GCA_902796215.1 uncultured Erysipelotrichaceae bacterium
ACAAAAAGAAATCTTAGAAAAACAAAAAGAAGAAGCCTTACGTTTAGAAAGACTTCGAATTCAAGAGTTAAAAAGAAAAGAATTGGAAAGACAACAAAATAATTTTACAGAATTAGAATTATTATATAGAGGGATAATGAGATAATCCCTCTTTTTTTGTGCAAAAATATTAAAAAGATAAAGAAGAAAATCTTTATTTCTTTAATTACTAACACATAGTTACTTTTTTTGAGAATTTTATTTAACAATTTCTGCTTTTGTCCCACTTATCTATGTAAAATAATTGACAAAAAAATATGGTAATGTATATTTAATTATAGAATAGTATAGTGGAGGAACAAATGAAAAATAAGAAAGTTTTAATCGGAATAGTAGCTATACTTCTAGTACTTGTAGTAGGTGTAACACTGCATATCTTATGAGTTCTAACTCATTTGAAAATATATTTAATACTGGAACTTATAGAGTAGTAACAACAGAGGTATTTGAAAGCCCAACGAATTGGGCAACTGGTGAAGAAATACAAAAAACAATAACTACTACAAACGAAGGAACAATACCAGCAGCAGTAAGAGTTAGTTATACAGAACAATGGTTAGATGAAAATGATAATGATATCACTAGCCAAATAACTAATGGCACGGCAATCATCAAATTAGATAATACAAGTGATTGGGTACAGCAAGTCAAGATGGATTAACAAAAACATGTGAATCAAATAATCCTGCATCAGGAGCAACATACAAATTAACAATAACAAAAGAAACAGTACAAGCAAATCAATATGATTCAGTATGGAATACACAAGTTGAAATTTGATACAGGATATAATAATACTAAACAACTAGACTATTATAGTAATTTAGGAGTTACCACATCAAATTACTCAGGAGCTATCAAACAAAATAATGAATCAACTTATGATTGGTGGCTTCGTTCTAGTAAAAATCGTGGTCAAGGTTTCTTAGGTGTGCATAGCGATGGTACCTGTTACAGATACACTTCTAGCGGTGATACAGTTTGGGTTTCCCCAGCATTTAGAATAGGATAAAAAAATATAAGCAACATAATGAAAAAAATAAAATCATAATGTTGCTTTTTTTTGTAAATTATGAAACTGAATTTTCTTTTTGTGAAAAACTATTCATTGTCTTGAAATATGAAGTACGATATAATAGGTAAGGAAAGTGAAGTGAAAGTATGAATTTAGATGAATTAAATGATAGACAAAAAGAAGCAGTTTTATATAATGAAGGGCCACTATTAATTATTGCTGGAGCAGGAGCAGGAAAGACCAAAACTTTAACAACAAAAATTGCTTTTTTAATAGAAGAAAAAGATGTAAGTCCTTATAATATTTTAGCAATTACTTTTACGAATAAAGCAGCCAAAGAAATGAAAGATAGATTGTTTAGACAAATAGGAAATGAAGCAAAAAAATTAACAGTATCAACATTTCATAGCTTTGGATTAAAATTATTAAGAGAAAATTATGAAGCACTAGGATATGATAAAAACTTTGTAATTATGGATAGTGATGATTCCTTAACAGTAGTAAAAAAAATTATAAAAGACATGGGATATGACCCAAAATTATATAATCCAAGAGCTATCAGAAATAAAATCAGTAGTTGTAAAAATGAAATGATGTCACCAACTCAATATAAACAATTTGTTGCTAGTGAATATGAAGATGTTACCCAAAGAGTATATGAAACATATGAAATCAAACTTCAAAGAAATAACTCTGTAGATTTTGATGATTTATTATTACTTCCCATAGAATTATTTAAAAAACGTCCTGATATTTTAGAAAAATATCAAAACCTATATCAGTATATTTTAATTGATGAGTATCAAGATACCAATGAAGCTCAATATATTTTAACAAAATTATTAAGTGAAAAAGGAAGAAAAATAACTTGTGTAGGAGATGATTCACAAAGTATTTATAGCTTTAGAGGAGCTAATTATAAAAATATTTTAAATTTTGAAAAAGACTATAAAGATGCCAAAACAATTCTTTTGGAGCAAAATTATCGCTCTACTAGTAATATTTTAGATGCTGCCAATCAAGTTATAAAAAATAATAAAATGAAAAAGGAAAAAAACTTATGGACAGCTAGAGGTATTGGAGAAAAAATTAATTATTATCGAGCGTATAATGAAAGAGATGAAGCCCAATATGTTATAAGACAAATAAAAACTCTTATCAATCAAGGAACAGAATATAAAGATATTGCAGTTTTATATAGAACTAATGCCCAATCACGTGTTATGGAAGAAGAAATGTTAAAAGAAAATTTACCATACAAAGTAATTGGAAGTTTCTATTTCTATTCTAGAAAAGAAATAAAAGATTTAATTGCTTACTTAAGATTAATTCATAACTCTAAAGATAATGTATCCCTACTTAGAGTTATTAATACGCCAAAAAGAGGAATTGGGCTAAAAACAATAGAAAATTTAACAGCAATAGCAGATGAAGAAGGAATTAGTATTTACGAAGCTATTTCATCAGGAAAAGAATTAGGATTTAAAGAGTTAATAGAAAGATTAAAAGAAGTAGAAAAGAATTTAACTCTTACAGAATTAATTGATAAAGTCCTAGAAGCAACAGGGATGAAAGAAGAATTAGAAAGTGAAAAAAGTCTAGAAGCAGAAGTAAGACTTGAAAACCTAGAAGAATTTAAATCTATTACAAAATCATTTGAAGAAAGAGAAGGACTAATTTCATTAGAAGACTTCTTATTAGAAATTAGTTTAATAAGTGATGTTGAAGAATATAAAGATGATCCAAACAGAATTAGTTTAATGACAGTTCATTCTGTAAAAGGATTAGAATTCAATAATGTTTTTGTAATAGGAATGGAAGAAGGAATATTTCCTCATATGAATTCCTTGATGGAGTCTTCTGAAGTAGAAGAAGAAAGAAGACTTATGTACGTAGCAATCACTAGAGCAAAAGATAAACTACATTTAATCAATGCTAGAAGAAGAACACTATTTGGAAAAGAACAAATAAATCCAGTAAGTAGATTTTTAAGTGAAATTAATGAAGATTTAATAGAATCAAATATAGAAGAAAAAAATAAAAAAGAAGAACCTAAAATAGAAGTAGGAGAGATGTTTAGAGAAGAAGATGTTGATTATCAAGTAGGAGACTTTGTTTATCATGAAACATTTGGTACTGGAAAAGTAGTAGAAGTAACAAAAACTTTAGTAAGTGTAGCTTTTAAGCATCCACATGGTATTAAAA
>CADBNY010000025.1 GCA_902796215.1 uncultured Erysipelotrichaceae bacterium
TATTATTATTTATTTTGATTTTAGGAATTATTGTTTTTGTTCATGAGTTTGGACATTTTATATGGGCTAAGATTGCTGGTGTATATGTATATGAGTTTGCCATTGGAATGGGGCCTAAATTGTGGGGTTTTAAAAAAGGTGAGACGGAGTATAATTTCAGGGCTATACCAATTGGTGGTTTTTGTCAAATGGCAGGTGAGAATTTAGATGATGATGATTTAGAAAAAATTCCCAAAGAGAAGAGACTTCAATCTAAAAGTGCATGGCAAAGATTTTTAATTATGGTTTTTGGGCCAATGAATAATTTTATTTTAGCTGTTGTTTTACTTTTGTTTATTTCTTTAGTATGGGGGGGAACTACTTTAACCCCTAAGATTACTTCTATTGAGGCTGGGTCTGCTGCTTATAAAGCTGGTATTCAAAAAAATGATTTAGTTATAAAAATCAATAATCATAAGGTTTCTACTAGTGATGATTTATCTTTATATCTCGCAATGGCTGATCCTAAAAAAAATACTAAAATTGTTGTCTTAAGGAATAATAAGGAAAAGACTTTTCTTGTTAAACCTACTAAGATAGGTAAGGGAAAGAAAACTAGTTACCGTTATGGAATAGGAATTAAGCAAGAAAAAACAAAAGGAATTGGTGCTAGTTTTATTTATACTTATAGGAAAACTGTTTCTATTTTTAAACAAATGTTTATTACTATTTGGCATTTGTTTACTGGGGGTATTCATTTAAATCAATTATCTGGACCAGTTGGAATTTATTCTATTGTTGGACAACAAAGGACAGCTGGACTTGCTAATATTTTATATTTAATGGCTTTTTTAAGTATTAATGTTGGAGTTATTAATTTACTTCCTATTCCTGCTTTTGATGGTGGACATATTTTATTTATTGTTATAGAGAAAATTAAAGGGTCTCCAGTTAATCCAGAAATAGAAAACAAAATTCATAGTATATTTTTAATGTTACTTATGATAATGATGTTAATTATTACAGTTAACGATATTTTACGTTTTTTCTAAAAGAACTATTGTTCTTTTTTCTTTGTTTTAAATTTAGGTGTATAATGTAATTAGATAGTTAGAAGGGGTGATATAAATGAATATTATTTATTTTTCTTTAGGATTTTTTTCTCTTTTTATGTTTGTTCTTGGTTTTTTGTTTGATCGTCTTCAAAAAGAGTATCAAGCTAAAAATGAAAATATAAGTTTTAATAATTCTTTTTCAGAAATTGAAATTTTAAGTGAAGACCAAGAATGAAAATAGTTTTGAAGAAACTATTTTTTCTTTGGTATAATAAAAATGTGGAGGTGAGGTAATGATTGCTGGTGTTTTAGTTGAAATATCTAATAAAGCGGTTGATAAGATGTTTGATTATTCTATTCCTAGCTTTTTAGAGAATAGGGTTAAAGAAGGAATTCGAGTATTAGTTCCTTTTGGTAAAATGAAGCTTGAGGGATTTGTAATTGAGATAAAGAATAATAATATTTATGATAAAAAATTAAAAGATATTTTGGATGTAGTTGATTCAGATATTGTATTAAATGAAGAATTATTAGAACTTGGTAAAAAAATTCAAAAGAAGACTTTGGCTAGTTTAATTAGCTGTTATCAAGTTATGCTTCCTAAAGCTTTGAAAGCTAAACATGGTAGTGTGGTTCCAGTTCGCTTTGATACATTTTATAGATTAAGGAAAAATATTTGTTTAGATGAATTGAAATTTAATGCTTCTCAGTTAAAAATAGTGGAGCTTGTTTGTGAAAAAAAAATAGTTGTTCGTAAAGATTTAGGTGATATTTCTCTTAGTAGTTTAAATACATTAGTTAAAAAAGGCGTTTTAGAAGAAGTAAAAAAAGAACATTATCGAAGAAATTATGAGGAAGGGATAACTTTTAAACATGAATTAATAGCAGATCAGAAAAAAGTAGTTTCACAAGTAACATTAGATTCACCTCATACTTATTTATTATATGGAGTAACTGGTTCTGGCAAAACTGAAGTTTATATGGAAATTATTGATTATTATTTGAATCAAGGAAAAACTGCTATTATGTTAGTTCCTGAGATTAGTTTAACTCCACAAATGGTTCAGCGTTTTCAAAAAAGATTTGGGAGTAAGATAGCAGCTATCCATTCTGGTCTTAGCGATGGAGAAAAGTATGATGAATGGAGGAGAATTGCTCGAGGGGAAGCTTCCATTGTTATTGGAGCTAGAAGTGCTATTTTTGCCCCTTTAAAGAATATTGGTATTATTATTATTGATGAGGAGCATAGTGATTCTTATAAGCAAAGTAATTGCAATCCGAGGTATCAGGCGAAAGATATTGCTAAAATGCGGGGAGAATATCATTGTTGTTCTGTTTTATTGGGAAGTGCTACTCCTTCTTTAGAGGCGATGGCTCGGGCTCAAAAAGGAGTTTATTCTTTATTAAAACTTCCTAATAGGGTTAATGGAAAGAGTATGCCTAAAGTAGAAATTGTTGATATGAATAGGGAAATGAAGACTATTAGGGGGCATTTTTCAAAAAAATTAGTAGATGCTATTCAAAATTGTTTAGATAAGAAAGAGCAAGTTATTTTATTATTAAATAGAAGAGGGTATTCATCCTTTGTTATGTGTAAAAATTGTGGATATACATTTAAGTGCCCTAATTGTGATATTACTCTTACTTATCATAAGAGTAGTAATACTTTAAGATGCCATTATTGTGGATATGGGGAAAAAAGGTATTTTGAATGTCCGAAGTGTCATGAAAAAGCCTTAAGTAATTTGGGCCTTGGTACACAAAAAATAGAAGAAGAATTGAGTAATTTGTTTCCAACGAGCCAAATTCTTCGGATGGATTATGATACAACAAGTCGAAAAGGAATGCATGAGAAAATGACAAATGATTTTCGAGATGGAAAATATGATATTCTTCTGGGTACGCAAATGGTTGCAAAGGGATTGGATTTTTCAAATGTTACTTTAGTTGGAATTATTAATGCTGATACATCTTTAAATATTCCAGATTTTCGTAGTAGCGAAAATACTTTTTCTTTACTTAGTCAGGCAGCCGGAAGATGTGGAAGAAGTGAAAGAGAAGGATTTGTTATTATTCAGACATTTAATCCAAATCATTATGCTATATTATTTACAAAGAATCATGATTATTTTTCTTTTTATAAGCAAGAGATGAATATTCGAAGAGTTTTAAAATATCCACCATATTTTTATTTATGTAATATCAAAGTAAGTGGAAAAGATTCTGATTTTGTTTTAAAAGAAGCTTTAAAGATAAAAGGAGAACTATCTAGAAATTTAAACAATATTATTATTTTAGGTCCTAGTACGGCAAGTGTTTTTAAAGTCAATAATATTTATCGTTATAATATAATTTTAAAATATAAAATAATTGATAATTTATCTGAAGTGCTAGAAAGAATTGATGAACATTATAAGACAGTGAGTAAGATTCATCTTGAAATTGATTTTGAACCTAGCCAGATATTATAAATTTATAGTAAAAAAGTATGAAGTATGATATTCTTATAATAGGTTGGGAGGTAGTTTATGAACCAGGATGAAAATAAATATGTAAATATAAATAATTTTTCTGAAAATCCTAATACAAATAATTCAACAGAATTAAATTTTAATAAGGAAAAAAGAGAAAATTATGAGGAATTAATGGCTAAGTCATCAACTAATTTGGATGGTTATTGGGATAGAAATAATCCTTTTGTTCGATTTATTTTATTTGTTTTAGCAATTATTATCATAGGAGGTATTGGGTATTTTATTATAATGATGAATTCTTAATTTGTATTGATATGGAGGTAATGTATGTTTTATAAGTTGTTAGAGCGTGAAGATGTTTTAGATTTTATTCATGAAATTTGTACAAATAAACGATATTATTTAAAAAAGTCACAGCATTTGGATATGTTTTGTTTTTCAATATCCAATAAACTTGCTCTTTTTATTTTTTATGATGCATTATATAAATATCAAATTCTTATTGATGATATTTATTTATTTGAAGAATATTTGTCTCAATTAAAGAAAATATATCGAAAAATTGATAATTTTGAAGATATTCGTATAGGAATTCATCAATTAATTTGCAAATTATTGTCTACTAATCTTTCGATTGATGATATTAATAACATTGAAGGTAAGAAAAAGATTGTTTCTTATGTTTATAATAAATATATTGTGGAAGGCTATTTTATTCATGGCTTTGCTCCAGGATATTACAATTATTTAGAAAGTAATCCATTTATTCCCGAAAAATATCAAAATTATTATGAATCATTTTCTAAACTAGATTCTATTTTTAAAAAATATAGTGGAAAATCTGTTATATCAAAAGATTTTTCTTCTGATAAAGTTTTTTTTACAGATGATTTTGTTATGGGATGTTATCATTCTATATATGCACCAATGTTTTTTTATGAGTTTTTAAGTAATGAATTATTTGGTGGAAAAATAAGAAATGATTTGTCTTATATTTATGACTATGATAAATTGGTGGGGCCTTTAAAGAAATATATGAGCAATAATTTGTTTACAGAGGCTGATCGAAAAATAGTTTTGAATATTGTAAAAAGACAGTGGATTTTTCTTCAACAGAATGGGGATAAAATTACTTTACTTCTTGCTCCAAGAAATAAGATTCTTGCAAAGGAAATTTTACTTGATGAGTATTTGAAAGATAATCATACAACTTATGAAGTAGTAGACCGTATTCTCAGTACTAAGTATTCTAGTATTTCTAGTAATTTAACACTTCAATATCCTGATTTTCAACTTATTTCTCTTGATTCTTATTGTGAAAGAATTCTAGAAAAAGAAGAAGATACTGAAGAAGTGGATATTCATGATAATGTTGATATTTTAGATAAGCATGGAAATGTTTCTATTTTATTGCTTGTTGGGTCTTTATTTGTTAGTCTTGGGGTTATTATTACCATTATTTCTATTTTGAGGGGATGATAAAATGAAAGTTGTTTTTATGGGGACACCTGATTTTTCGGTGCCAGTTTTGCAGGGATTAATTGAACAATATGAGGTTGTCTTGGTTGTTACACAACCGGATAAAAAGGTTGGAAGACATCAGGAATTAAGAATGTCACCAATTAAAGAATTAGCACTAAAAAATAGTATTTCTATTTTTCAACCAGAAAAGATTCGAAATGATTACCAAGAAGTATTAGATGCTAAGCCGGATATGATTGTTACGTGTGCTTATGGACAAATTGTGCCAAAAGCTATTTTGAATTGTCCAAAGTTTGGATGTATTAATGTTCATGCTTCATTATTACCAAAGCTTCGAGGAGGAGCACCAATTCATAAAGCAATTATAGAAGGTTATTCTACTACAGGAATTACAATTATGTATATGGATGTTGGAATGGATGATGGAGATATTATTTCTCAGAGTGAAATTCCAATATTAGATTCTGATAATTTGGAAAGTTTACATGATAAACTTAGTATTTTAGGAGCAAAATTATTGTTAGATACTATTCCTAGTATTTTAAATGGAACCAATGAAAGAGTAAAGCAAAATATTAAAGAAGTAACTTATGCCTATAATATAAAAAGAGAAGAAGAACATATTGATTTTTCTAAGACTAGTCGTGAAGTTTATAATTTAATTAGAGGATTGTCTCCAATTCCGACAGCGAATGCTTTTCTTTTTAATCAAGAAATGAAAATATGTGAAAGTTCCTTATATGATAAAATTTATTCAAATCATACTTGTGGGGAAATTGTAGAAGTAATTAAAGAAGGAATTGTTGTTGTGACTAAAGATGGATCTATTCTTCTTACTAAAATTAAACCCTTTGGTAAAAAGACGATGGATGCTAGTAGTTATGTTAATGGAATAGGGAAAGATAAAATTATAGGAAAGGTGTTTTTGTGATGGAGGAATTACTAAAAGAAATTCAAAATAATCCTAAAGGAAAAGCTATTTTGTTTTTTATATTTTATGCTTTCTTTTTTTTGATTATTGTTTGTGTTTTGCTTTTTGGAAAAAGAGATTATACTAGAGCAAGTGATTATGAAAGAGGAAATGCAACAATTTATTCATCTAAAACTTTATTGGAAAATAATTATTCTTTTACTTATTCTATTACTTTAGATGATAAAGTTTATTATTATGAAGGTATGAAAAGGGATAACTATGAATCTTTTCAATATTTAGGTAAAAATTATTATCGTGATGGAAATGATTTTTATGTAGAAGATGGGACTTGGTTCAAATGTGAAAATCCATATCTTTATTCAGAATTTTTAGATACTAAAAATATTGATAAGTTAATAAATTTAGCTAGTTACCTTTCAAAAACAAGTTATGAGAGTGGAAAAATGACATATAATTATTTATTGTCTACTAATACTATTAATAAGGAGTTTTATAATATGGTAAGTGATTTTTTAGAAGAACCTAATCAGATTGTTGTTAGTACAGATGAAGAAAAACATATTAATCAAGTTTTATTTTTATTAGATAGTTATTGCTCTTTAAACAAAACTTGTATTAAAAATTTGAAAATAGATATTCAATTTGATCAAATTGGGAAGATAGAAAAAATTGATAAGCCAATTATCTACAATTCAGATGATTGATATTTGATGATTATTATGCTATGTTAATTATAGAAAGGAGTTAAAAAATGAGTGTAATACGTTATGCAACATCTTATGGAACTTTATATTTAAAAGGGAAGATTGAAAAGCAGGAAAATACAATTGAGTTTTTAATACCAAATACTATTTTAGGTTGTATACCTTTTGGAATGAATCATAAATCTGTTGCAATTAGTCAGATTACTTCAGTAGTGAAGGACTTTCGATATGCATTAGAATATTTATTTCTAGGATTATTTGTAGCTGTACTTGGGATTTTTATGATTTTGATGAATTTCACTGTAGTAGGTGTTGTTTTTATTATTTTAGGTTTTATTGGGATTTTAGATGCGCGTAAATCAACGTTGATTGTATCATTAAATTCTAATGATCATATTGTAATTTCTTTTGTTCGTTTTGATCGGAAGAAAGCTGATCAAGCTTATGAAATGATTAATAGTGCTATTTCTGAAAGAGTATCTGATACAAATGTAAAAAGACAAACAGATCGTGTAATTGAAGCTATTCAAAATGATGAATAGTAAAAAGAGCATGGCTCTTTTTTTTTTCTGTAGTATAATAGATTTAGAAATGAGTGAGATTATGAAAAGTATATATAGTTTGACATTAGAAGAAATGGAAGAATATTTTTTAAGTATGAAAGCAAAGAAATTTCATGCTCTTCAATTATTTTCTTGGTTATATGAAAAAAGAATTCATTCTTACGATGAAATAACAAATATTAAGAAGGAAATTTTAAATTCTTTAAAATTGAATTATTCTATTAATCATTTGAAAATTGTAGAAATTCAAGAAGACGTAGATGTTTGTAAATATTTGTTTGAACTTGAAGACTCTGAACATATTGAAGCGGTTTTAATGAGACATGATTATGGAAATAGTGTTTGTATTTCTAGTCAAGTTGGTTGCAATATGGGGTGCAAGTTTTGCGAATCTGGTAGAAGAAAAAAAGTAAGAAATTTGGAAGTTCATGAATTAGTTTTGCAATTATTAATGATTGAAGAACATCTTAAAGAGAGAATTAGTCATATTGTTGTAATGGGAATAGGGGAACCATTTGATAATTATGATAATTTAATAAAGTTTTTTCAAATCATTAATCATCCTAAGGGTTTTGCAATAGGAGCTCGTCATATTACAGTTAGTACTTGTGGAGTAGTTCCTAAAATATTAGAGTTTAGTGATTTTCCTTTACAAATTAATTTGGCAATTAGTTTGCATGCCCCAAATAATGATATACGTAATAAAATTATGCCAATTAATAAAGCTTATCCTTTGGAAGAATTGATTCCAGCTATAAAAAAATATTTAGAAAAGACTAATAGAAGGGTTACTTTTGAGTATATTTTATTAGAGAATATTAATGATAGTGATGAATGTGCTTTAGAACTTGCTAAATTGGTAAAAGGAATTAACTGTTATATTAATTTGATTCCTTATAATGAAACCAATAATTTAGATTTTAAAAGAACAAAAACTATTCAAATTATGCGTTTTTATGATATACTAAAGAAAAACAATGTTAATGTGACAATAAGAAGAGAATTTGGTAGTAAAATAAGTGCTGCTTGTGGACAACTTAGAAGTAAAAAGGAGGAATTATGAAATCTTTTTATTTAACAGATGCTGGAATTGTGCGAAATCATAATGAGGATAGTGTTATTATTGTTAAAAATTCAGAAGATGATTATCTTATGGCTATAGCTGATGGAATGGGAGGACATTCTGCTGGTGAAGTAGCTAGTTCGATTGCAATTAATCATTTAGGAACACATTTTAAGGATACATTTCAAAAAATGTCAAAGATTGATGCAGTTAATTGGATTCGTGATGTTGTTCATGAAATTAATTCTTTGATTTTTAAACATGAAAAGGAGCATCCTGAAAGTAAAGGGATGGGGACAACTTTAGTTATGGCTATTTTAACAAAAGAGTATTTACTATTTGGAAATGTTGGTGACTCTAGTGGTTTTGTTATGAAGGACGAAAAGCTTCATAAAGTAACTTATGATCATACTTTAGTTAATTTACTTGTAAGTGCTGGGGAATTAACCAAGGAAGAGGCTAGTGTTCATCCTAAAAAGAATGTACTAATGAAAGCTTTAGGGGCATCATTAGAAGTTGATGTTGATATCTTTGATTGTGATATGGATATTTCTGAAATATTATTATCTAGTGATGGTCTTACAGGAATGTTAGATCGGGAACAGATTGAGAAGGTTCTTTTAGGTGAAGGTAGTGTTGAAGATAAGGTTTCAAAATTAATTCAAAAAGCAAATAATAGGGGTGGAATTGATAATATTTCGGTTGCTTATTTAGTTCTTAGTGAAGAAGGTGGAGATAAGTGATTACAAAGGGGCAAACAATAAATGATCGTTATGAAGTTATTCGATCAATTGGTGAAGGTGGAATGGCTAATGTTTATCTTGGGTATGATACAATACTTGATCGTAATGTTGCTATTAAAGTATTGCGTGGAGATTTGTCCAATGATGAAAAATTTGTTAGAAGGTTTCAAAGAGAAGCGCTTTCAGCTTCTAGTTTAGCTCATCCTAATATTGTTGAAATGTATGATGTTGGTGAAGATGATGGTACATATTATATTGTTATGGAGTTTGTTGATGGTAAGACATTAAAACAGTTATTGAAAAAAAGAGGAACTTTAACACTTAGTGAAGCTATTGATATTATGAGTCAGTTAACTGACGGAATGGCTCATGCTCATGATTCTTATATTATTCATAGAGATTTAAAACCTCAGAATATTATGATTAAAGATGATGGACAAATTAAAATTACAGATTTTGGGATTGCAATGGCTCTTAATTCTACTCAGCTTACTCAAACAAATTCTGTTATGGGAAGTGTTCATTATTTGCCGCCAGAACAAGCAAGTGGAAAAGGCTGTACTATTAAAAGTGATATTTATTCTATGGGTATTATTTTTTATGAACTTTTATCTGGCTCTTTACCATTTCGTGGTGATAATGCTGTTGAAATTGCTTTAAAACATATGAGAGAACCTCTTCCAAGTTTAAGAGAGGAAAATCCTTCTATTCCTCAAAGTATTGAAAATATTATTCGTAAAGCAACTGCTAAAAATCCAAAAAATCGTTATGAAAGTGCAGGAAGTATGCATGAGGATTTATTAACGGCTTTAAATGATGAAAGAATGGATGAGGAAGTTTATCAATATAAATATCCTGAAAATGAAAATGAAGGTAAAAAATCTAAAAAAGAGGAAGCAATTCAAAGAGAAAATGATGAAGATGCTAAGCTTGAGGCAATAGGTGAAGATACTATAGCTGAAAAAGTAGAAGACTTAGAGGATGTCGAAGATAAAAAAAATAAAAAAGTTATTATAATTTTGTCTATTATATTTTGTAGTATTATACTTTTGTTATTTATTATTTTCTTTATTGTTCCAAAATTTTCTAATGGAAAAGCAGTTACTGTTCCAGATTGTAAAAATTTAAAAGTAACGACTTGTGAGAAAAAATTGCAAAAAGCTGGTTTTGAGGTTAATACAAAAATAAAAACTGTTTCCTCTTCTGATATTGATAAAAATCGTGTTGTTAAAACAGATCCTGCAAAGGGAAGAAGTGTTAAGAAAGGAACAAAAGTTACAATTTATAAGTCTAAGGGAGAAGAAATTATTAAACTGGAAGATTATACAGGGCAGAATGCGGAGGCAGTTAAAGCTAAGCTTGAGACTAAGTATGAACTTGTTGTTACAATTGAGAAAAAAGAAGTTGATGATGCTACTAAATATGATGATGATGGTAATATTATTTCTCAGTCTTTAGCTGCTGGAAGTGAAGTGAAAAAAGGAGATTCTTTAGTTTTATATATTCCTAATATTGTTGAAAAAATTCCGGATATGGTAGAAGAAAAATGGAGTCTAAGTGATGTTGAAGCTTTCTGTAATAAGTATGGCTTGAATCTTGAAACAAAGGAAGAAGAAACAACAGCATATTCTGAAGGAACAATTATTTCTCAAAATTTACCAAAAGGTCGTGAAATTACAAAGGGAATGACTCTTCGAGTAACGGTTGCTATTAAACCAAAAGCAAAACCACAAGAAGAGAAGAAAGAAACTAATAATGGTAATACTAGCAACAATAGTAATAATAATGAGAATAGCAATAATAGTAACAGTAATGGCAACAATGATAATAGTAATAATACTGGTAATAATACAAATGATGATAGTACATCATAAAAGGAAGGGATTAGGTGGAAGGACAAATCATAAAAATAAGTAGTGACTTGCATTATGTTAGTTATAAAGATAAAATTTATCCTTGTAAATGTAGGGGAGTTTTTCGAAAAGAACATATTGTTCCTGTTGTGGGAGATTATGTTCTTTTTCAAAAAAACAATTGTCTTATAGAAAAAATTTTGCCAAGGAAAAATTTATTTGATAGGCCTAAAGTCAGCAATATTGATCAAGCTTTTTTAATTACTAGTTTGAAATATCCAAGTTTTTCTCTTAATTTGTTAGATAAGTTTTTAGTATTGATGGAAATTAACCATGTTCGACCAATTATTTGTATAACAAAAGAGGATTTAGTAGAAGAAGATGAATTAAAAAAGATTGGACAAATTTTAAAATACTACGAAAAATTAGGATATACAGTAGTGTCTAATACTGATATTTCTACTATAAAGAAATTAATTGATAATAAGACTAGTGTTTTTACAGGACAAACAGGAGCTGGTAAGTCAACCTTATTAAATAAGATAAATCCAGAATGGAATTTAGAAACTGGAGAAATTTCTATGGCATTGGGGCGAGGAAGGCATACAACACGGGTTGTAGAATTATTTTCTTTTTTAGGTGGGAAGATTATGGATACTCCAGGATTTTCTTCTTTAGATTTTAAAAATTATACAAACGAAGAAATTAGAAATGCATTTGTTGAATTTTCTACTTATCCTTGTCCATTTAAGGATTGTAGTCATACCAATGAAAATGAATGTTCTGTTAAAAAGCATGTTTCTTCTTTTGATATTTTGGAAAGTAGATATCTTAATTATCTTAAATTTATAGGAGTTGATGTAAATGAAAAAAGTTAGTGCTACATTTTTGTCTAGTAAAGATGTTCCTAAAGATTTAATAAAATTAAATAATACAGATGTTGATTATATTCATGTTGATTTTATGGATGGTAAGTTTGTTCCTAATAAAACGATGCCTTTTTCTGAATTAAAGCATATTGGTGAATATACATCTAAAAGGTTAGATGTTCATTTAATGGTTAAATATCCATCAAAATATATTCCTCTTTTTGCAGAATTGAATTCAGAATTTATTACATTTCATATTGAAAGTGATGAGGATATTATTTCAAATTTAGAAAAGATAAAAAGTTATTCTATTGGTTGTGGATTGGCTATTAGTCCTGATACAAAAGTAAATACTTTAATTCCATATTTACCATATTTGGATATTATTTTAGTAATGTCTGTAATGCCAGGGAAAGGTGGGCAACCTTTTATTTTGGAAACAGAGAAAAAGCTTAACGAGTTGAGAAAACTTATTGAATCATATCATTTTAATATTTTAATTAATGTAGATGGTGGGGTTAATGATAAAACAAAAGATTTGTGTCGTGATGCTGATATTTTAACTTCTGGTAGTTATATTGTGAATGCAGATGACTTTCAAGAAAAAATATCTAGTTTGCGATAAAAAAATATGCTATAATCATTTTATAAATGAAATGGGAGTTGATTTGTGTGAACAATAATTTTCAAGGAAACAATACTATATCTAGTAGTAATGAAGTATCTAATAGTATTAATAATTCTAATATACCTGCAGCAACCTCATCTAGTAATAGTGGAGAGGTTCTACAAGGTGGTGGAGTTGAAAATAGTATTCCAGTTTCAAATACACCTATAGTAAATCCTGTTAGTAATAATAAAGTTCAGAGTAGTGCTCCAGTTTCAAATATACCTATAGTAAATCCAGTAAATACTGGTGTAATAGGAGGCGTTTCACAGGTTAATAATGAAATTCCATCTTCTGCAACTGTCAATATATCTAGTGCAAATCCTATTGGCAATAGTGTTGAAAATAGTTCTTTACAGGGAAAAGTTTTGAATAGTGATTCTTCTGGTAATGGTGGATCTGTTTCTTTAGATAATCAGAAGAAAGTAGATATTGAATATAAACCACCTAGTAAAGGTAAAATTATTTTTATGATATTCTCATTTATTATTTTACTTCTTTTTGTTATATTTTTACCAGAAATTAGTTCTATGATTAATCTATATAAGTCTGGTGCATATAATAAAACAGAAGAAAAAATAACTACCGGAAGTATGAAGTGTTCTTTAAAAACAAATACTTCTAACTTGGATAAAATTTATGATTTACTTTTTAAGTTTAAGAATAATAAGTTGGAAAAGACTGAATTTGTTATTACAACTAAGGGTAATCCAACAGAGGATGAGCAAAGCTTAGATAATCTTGCAGGTATTTGTACTCAGTTGGAGGAGAGCCTAAAAGATGTTACTGGTGTTTATATTCGGTGCAATTATACTACTGGTCAATTGGTGGAAAAGCAGGCTTTTGATCTTGGTGCTATTGATTTTGAACAATTGAATTCAGCTTTTAGTGAAGCAGGTGGAAATAATCCTGAATATCAATTTGGTCAGGATATAGACATAATAGAAAGAAGCATGAATGCTTCTGGTTATACTTGTACTAGAGAAAAATAATTGTATCATAATATTTATAAGGAGTTTTTATGAAAAAGATTTTCATGATATTTAATTTCTTTTTGATTTTTATGATTATGGGTTTTATTTTTATGAAGCCTAGTAAAAAGAATTTTTCTATTGCTGTTGTACCTAGGAGTCTTACCACAAATCTTTTTTATGGTTCACAAACCAATTTGTTAAAAAATACTATATCTCAAGATAGTAATAAATTAAATACTGCAGTAGCAGCAATGAAGGATGGTATAGTATCTCAAACCGCAGGGGCTTCTGTTGTTGATCCTCCAAAACCTTCTGGGCCAGTTGTTGATGCTACGGTTTTAGAGACCTTAGTTGGGACAATGTCAGCATATGGGCTTGATTGTGTTGGTTGTTCTGGAGTAGTTGGATCTGGTTATCCAGCAAGAGAGAATAATTTAATGTATTATGATGCAACTTATGGAAATCTTAGAATTGTTGCTGGAGATAAAAAATATCCATATGGGACAGTTGTTCGAGCAATAGATAGTAAAATAGGAACTTTTGATGCTATTATTTTAGATCGTGGTGGAGCTATTGGTATTGGAAAAAGATATTTATTTGATTTGTTATTTTCTACAGAGGCTGAAGCTTCTCAATTTGGTTTGTCTCGTGATACGACTTTTCAAATTTTAAGATATGGTTATTAGAATTAAACTTCGTGTTTAGTTCTTTTTTTTAGAAAAGTCAATACTTTTTTTTATATGTTCTTTTTGTTACTATGGTAGAGAGGTGCAAAAAATGAATGAACAAATTATAAAAGAAATTGCTAGTAATTTAAATATTACAGAAAAACAGGTAGATGTTATTTTAAATTTATTAAGTGAAGGAAATACTATTCCTTTTATTGCAAGATATAGAAAAGAAGTAACTGGAGCTTTGGATGAAGAAACTATAAAGAAAATTGAAGAAGTATATACTTATCAAGAAAATTTATTGAAGAGAAAAGAAGATGTTATTCGTTTAATTGATGAAAAGGGAATGCTCACAAAAGAAATAGAAGAAGCTATTCTTGCTTGTACAAAATTAGTAGAAGTTGAAGATATTTATCGACCATATAAAGAAAAGAAAAAATCTAAAGCAACGGAAGCTATTGCTCTTGGCCTTGAACCGCTTGCTAAAATGATTATGTCTTTTCCTACTAATGGTGATATTGATTCTTTATGTTCTAAATTTATAAATGACAAAGTTCTTGATAGTATTTCTGCTATTAAGGGAGCTTGTTATATTATAGCGGAATGGATCAGTGATAATGCTAATTATCGTCGTTTTATTCGAAGTTATTATTATAAAAGTGGTACTTTAGTTTCTAGTAAAAAGAAAGATGCAAATGATTCTGGTGCTATTTATGAAATGTATTATGATTATAGTGAAACAATTAAATATATTAAACCTCATCGTATATTAGCTATTAATCGTGGTGAAAAAGAAAAAGTATTAAATGTTAGTATTGATGTTTCTAAAGATGAAATATTATCTTTTTTAGAAAAAAAGCTTATTAAAAATGATAAAAGTTTTGTTACACCTTATGTAATTGATGCAATTAATGATTCTTATAAAAGATTGATTGCACCTTCTATTCAGAGAGAAATCCGTAGCGAACTTACTGAAAAAGGAGAAGAAGCTGCTATTGCAAATTTTGGAAAAAATTTGGAAGCTTTACTTTTAACTCCGCCTATGAAGGAGCAAAGAGTTTTGGCATTTGATCCTGGATATGTTAATGGTTGTAAGTTGGCTGTTTTGGATGAGCAAGGTAAATATTTAGATAGTGTTGTTGTCAAGCCCTTTTTAAAAGGAAATGAAGAAAAGAATATCAAAATGTCTAAAGAGATTATTTCTCAGTTAATTCAGAAGTATAAAATAGATATTATTGCGATAGGAAATGGAACTGCATCACGTGAATCTGAAAAGTTATGTAGTGATATTATTAAAGAATATGGTCTTTCTTGCAAGTATGTTATTGTTAGTGAAGCAGGGGCCTCTATTTATTCAGCTTCTCCTCAAGCGATTGAAGAATTTCCGGATTTAGCTATTGAAAAAAGAAGTGCTGTTAGTATTGGAAGAAGATTACAAGATCCTCTAGCAGAACTTGTTAAAATACCTCCAGAAGGAATTGGAGTTGGTTTATATCAGCATGATGTTAGTGAAAAAAAATTATCAACATCTTTGGATTTTGTTGTGGAAAAATGTGTTAACAGTGTTGGTGTTAATATTAATACAGCATCTGCATCGTTACTTTCTTATGTTTCTGGAATTACGAAGACTGCAATTAAGAAGATTTTATCTTACCGTGATATGGTTGGTAAAATTATGTCACGTGACCAGATAAAAAAAGAAAAATTATTATCTGATAAAGCCTATGAACAAGCGATTGGATTCCTTCGCATTACAGATGGTACGAATATATTAGATTCTACTGCTATTCATCCAGAAAGTTATGATGTTGCAGAAAACCTTTTACAAAAAATTGGAATGAATATTAGTGAAATTGGAACAGATGAATTAATTTTATCTTTGAATAAAATTAATTTAGAAGATATGTGTAAAGAATTAAATACTGATATTTACACTTTGCAAGATGTTATAATATCTTTAAAGAAGCCCAATTTAGATCCTAGAGATGAATATCCACAGCCAATATTAAAAAGTGATATTTTAGATATCAAAGATTTAAAGGTAGGAATGAAACTTCAGGGGACTGTTCGTAATGTTGTTGATTTTGGATTGTTTATTGATATTGGATTACATGATGATGGTTTAGCTCATATTTCTAAATTATCTACTAATTATGTTAAGCATCCAAGTGATTTATTTAGTGTAGGTGATATTGTTAATTGTTATGTGGATGATATTTCTTTAGAAAAAAATAAGGTTAGTTTAAGTTTAATAGAAAATTAGTTATTGTTTTTATTTTAGAAAATGTTACAATAATTATTCAAATGAATATAAATATTTTGTAGATGAAATGGGGAATATTTTTAAATATAGAAATATTCTTTGCTTTTTCATCTAAGACTTTAAAAAGAAGAAAAGATTCATCTAGAGTCATTGTAATTTTTTGTAATATATTGATCTATATTTAAGTAGGTTTTACATTGTTTTTTTTATATTTTTTCGTTTTTATCAATTGAATAGTAAAAAATGTTTTTTGTAAAATGTTATAAAAAAACATTTTTTTATTTTCTTCTTTTTGCGTGTAAATTTACTGTAAATTTATAAATTATAGCAATATTTTATAAAACTGTTTTACTATATGTTTTTTTTACTGTTTTTTTAAAAATAAATTTTACACTTTAAAAAAATAATTAAAAAATTCCCTAAAAAAATATTGTTTATTTTTTTGAAGAATGTTACTATGGTTTTAGCCTAAGTGAGGTGATGAATGTTAATGTGGAATAAGGTCCTTGAAGATTTAATTGTTGTTAAAAGAAGTGGACAAAGGGTTAGCTTTGATGCTTCAAAAATAGCTGTTGCTATATGGAATGCCTTTTGTGTTGTTTATGACAATGAGGAAGGAAAAAATGTTCATAGTGTTTTTAAAGAAGTTTTAAAATATATTAATGATAATTATCGAGATCGTAAAACAATTAGTGTTGAAGATATTCAAGACATTATAGAAAATAAACTTAATGAATTGGGATATGAAGAAGTTTTATTAGTTTTTCAAGAATATCGACAGGAAAGAGCTGTATCTAGAAAAAATTCGAATGGAAAGCAGCAACATAAATTTGTAAAAGTTGTAGAAAGATTAGAGAAGGAAAGCGAAAAATTTAATTCTTGTGAAAGTCCAAATGAGATATTAAATCGATTTGGTAAGATAGTTTCATCTGAATATGCAAAATCTTATCTTTTGGATAATAAATTTGTAAGGGCAATTGAAGAAGGGAAAATATTTATTCATGATTTAGATAGCTTTTTGTTAGGACATCTTTCGAAAATTCATTTAAAAATAGATATTAATGAGGATGATGAATACTTAGATGAATTTTTTAATAATATTATGAATTCTTCTAATGAAGTTCGTTCTGAAATAGGAATTAATGAATTGGATTCTTTACTAGAAAACTTTTTTTTAGCTTTTTATAGAAGAAATTTTCTAAAGGAACTTGAAAAATATTTTAAATTTGTAGGTATTTATGAATTTATTAATTTTAAAAAAATACAAGAAGTCCTTTATCAAATAAAGGATATTAATGTTTCTCTTTTGGATTTTGAATGTTTCTTTGTGAATTCTAAAATAAAAGATATATTTGATATTGTACTAAGTGATGTATTTACTAAAACAGAAGAATATATATTTGATACAGTTTATAGAGTATTAAATGTTATTAAATCAAATCATTTAGTATGTAGTATTTATTCTATTAGCGTTGGAAATAAAGATAGTGTTATTTGTTCTTTGATTCGAGAAAATATAATACATTATTTAAATGATAATAATTATTTGGATAATATTCATGTAAGTTTTAAAGCTTTTTCTGAATCAAGTGAAGATTATTTACAAAAACTTGCAGGTTTAGTTATTAGTGATAAAAATATTTCATTTTCATTTCCTAAGAAGAATAAAAGTGATATTGAATACTTTAGTGATGGCCTTTGTATTTATGATAATATAAATGATAATGTAGGAAAATCTAATGGAAGAATGTTTGCATCTAAGACATCTATTAATTTAGGAAGATTAGGATTAAAATGTCTTAATAGTAAAAATTTTGATGGTTTTTATGAAGAACTTGATCAACTTTTAGAACTTGCGAAAAATGAATTGTTATTTATGTTTGAAAATTTAGGCAGTCGAAATAAAGAAAATTATACAATTTTATTTCATGGAAATGTTTTAGGGGATGAACGATTAGAGAATGGTCAAAAGATTCGTAAAATTCTTAAATCAGGAGTTTTAGGAGTAGGGCTTATTGGTTTAAAAGAATGTGTTTTAGCATATAATCAAGATAGTAAAGAACAATATAAATTTTTATTTGAATTGTTGAATCATTTAAATAAAAAGGTAAAACAATTTAGTATGGATACTAGATTAAATTTTGTAGTATTTGAATCAGGTTCCATGACGGCTAGAAAATGTTTTGTTGAATTAGATAAGTCTATTTATGGAGTTCATAAAGGTATTAATGAAGAAAAATTATATGATTTGATTTGTAATGCAAAGTTTTTAAATGGTTATGATGATCTTGCTAAAGTACAGCAGTTTTTACCAGGTGGAAATTTAACTGTTATTAAGATATCAAAAAGAGCAAATAATAAAAAAGTTGTTGATTTAATAAAAGAGTTGATACAATCTGGTGTTTCCTTTGTTCACTTGAAAGTAGGTGAAAAATGAGAATAGGTGGTTTTCAAAAATTAACTTTACTTGATTATCCAGATAAAACGGCGTGTATTATTTTTACGCAGGGATGTAATTTTAATTGTTCTTATTGCCATAATTCAGAATTAATTCCTTGTTGTGCTGGAGAAATATCAGAAAATGTAATTTTTGATTATTTAGATAAAAGAAAAAATCTGTTAGATGGAGTTGTTATTAGTGGAGGAGAACCTACTATACAGAAAGATTTAGTGCACTTTATTCGATTAATTAAAGAAAAAGGCTTTTCTGTTAAATTAGATACAAATGGTACGAATCCAATAGTTTTAAAAGAATTGATTGATGAAAAACTAGTTGATTATATTGCAATGGATATCAAGACAATTTTTGATGAATATGAAAATATTACGAAGTGTAGTGTGAATATTAAGAATATAAAAAAGAGTGTTGAACTTATTAAAAATAGTGGAATTGATTATGAATTTAGAACTACTATTATTAAAGATTTTCATGATATTGATAAAATTTTGAAATTATGTGAATCTTTTAAAGAAAAATACTATATTCAAAATTTTAAATTAAGTGAAAATGTTCAAGATAAATTATTAAAGTCTTTTTCAGAAGATGAATTAGAAAAATTAAAAAAAATATTAAAAGAAAGATTCCCTAATGTTAATATTAGAGGAGAATGAGGAGATAAATATGTATAAAGTAAGAAATAGAGATGGAAAAATTATTCCATTTGAAATAGAGAAAATTAAAAGTGCTATGATAAAAGCATTTGAGGCTGAAAAAGTAAATTATGATGAAAATGTTATTGATTTTTTAGCATTAAAAGTAACGGCTGCTTTTGAGCCTAGTATAAAAAATAATATTATTGATGAGGAAGTTATTCAAGATAAAGTAGAGTTTGTTTTATCACAAGCTGGATATTCTGATATTGCTAAAGCATATATTTTGTATCGTAAGTTACATGAAAAGCAAAGACAAATGGAATCTACAATACTAGATTATAAGCAAGTAGTAAATAGTTATATTAATGTTACTGATTGGAGAGTAAAAGAAAATTCTACTGTTACTTATTCAGTTGGGGGATTAATATTAAGTAATTCTGGAGCAATTACTGCTAATTATTGGTTAAGTGAAGTGTATGATGAAGAAATTGCTAAAGCTCACCATGATTGTGATTTTCATATTCATGATTTGTCTATGTTAACTGGATATTGTGCTGGTTGGAGTTTAAAACAATTAATTCAAGAAGGTTTAGGTGGAGTTCCAGGAAGAATTACTAGTAGTCCGGCAAAGCATTTATCTACTTTATGTAATCAAATGGTTAATTTTCTTGGAATTTTACAAAATGAATGGGCTGGTGCACAAGCATTTTCATCATTTGATACATATTTAGCGCCATTCGTTAAAGTTGATAATTTGTCTTATAAAGATGTTAAACAAGCTATTCAATCTTTTATTTATGGTGTTAATACTCCTTCTAGATGGGGTACTCAAGCTCCATTTACTAATATTACATTAGATTGGACTGTACCAAATGATCTTGCTGAATTAAATGCTATTGTTGGTGGAGTAGAACAAGATTTTAAATATAAAGATTGTCAAAAAGAAATGGATTTAATCAATAAAGTATTTATTGAGATTATGGTAGAAGGAGATGCTAATGGTAGAGGATTCCAATATCCAATTCCAACATATTCAATTACTAAAGATTTTGATTGGTCAGAGACAGAAAATAATAAATTGTTATTTGAAATGACTGCAAAATATGGTACACCATATTTCTCAAACTATGTAAATAGTGATATGGAACCAAATGATGTTAGAAGTATGTGTTGCCGTTTACGTCTCGATTTAAGAGAACTTAGAAAGAAGAGTGGAGGATTCTTTGGAAGTGGAGAATCTACAGGATCAATTGGTGTTGTTACAATTAATATGCCAAGAATTGCTTATACTTCTGAAAATGAACAGGAATTTTATGAAAAACTTGAAAATTTAATGAATTTAGCTGCTAGAAGTTTAAAAATTAAAAGAAATGTTATTACTAAGTTATTGGATGAAGGATTATATCCTTATACAAGAAGATATTTAGGAACGTTTAATAATCATTTTTCAACAATTGGTTTAGTTGGTATGAATGAAGCTAGTTTAAATGCTAAATGGGTAGGAGAAGATTTAACTCATGAAAAAGCGCAAAAATTTACAAAAGAAGTACTAAACTTTATGAGAGAAAAACTATCTGATTATCAAGAAGAATATGGTGATTTATATAATTTAGAGGCAACTCCTGCAGAGTCTACATCTTATCGTATGGCAAAGAAGGATAAAGTTTTATATCCAGATATTATTACTGCTTCAGATGATGATACTCCATACTATACAAATAGTTCACATTTACCAGTTGGATATACTGAAGATATTTTTGAAGCATTAGATATTCAAGATGAATTACAAACTTTGTATACTTCTGGAACAGTATTTCATGCTTTCTTAGGTGAAAGATTAAAAGATTGGAAGACAACAGCTAACTTAGTTCGTAAGATAGCTCAAAATTACAAATTACCATATTATACAATTAGTCCAACATATTCTGTTTGTAGTAAACATGGATATTTAAAAGGAGATCATTCTAAGTGTCCAAAATGTGGTGGAGAAGTAGAGGTATATAGTCGTATTACTGGTTATTATAGACCTGTTAAAAATTGGAATGATGGAAAAGCTAAAGAATATAAAATGAGAAAAGAATATAATATTAAAAATAGTTCTTGTAAAAAAATGGAAGAGAAAGTAGAAGAATGTAGTGAAAAATGTGAAAATATGGAAGATGATTTAATTTTATTTGGATCAAAAACTTGTCCAAATTGTGCTTCTGCTAAAAAATTATTAGAAAAAGGAAAAGTTTCATATCGTTTTGTAGATGCTGAAGAAGAGGTAGAATTAACAAAGAAACTTGGGGTTAAGCAAGCTCCTACTCTTGTTGAAATTAAGAACGGAAAGGTTAATGTAATTGCTAATCTTTCAAATATTAAAAAATATGTTGAATCTATGAAAAAAGGGAAGTAATTTTATGTATGATGTTATGATTGTTGGTGGAGGGCCTGCTGGTATTACAGCGGGTATCTACTGTGCTAGGGCTAATTTAAAGACAATAATTTTTGAGAGAGAGAGTATAGGGGGACAAATTGCCTCTACTCCTTCTATTCAAAATTTTCCGGGTTTTATTTCTATAAATGGGGCTGAGTTTGCTAACAATCTATATGAACAAGCTACTAATTTAGGTGTTGATATTGTTATTGAAGAAGTTTTAGATATTAAACCCGGTAAAATTAAGAAGGTAATAACGGATGATGGCGAATATGAAGCTAAAACAGTTATTATTGCTACTGGTGCAAGACATAGACTTTTAAATTTACCAAATGAAGAGAATCTTATTGGAAAAGGAATATCTTTTTGTACATCTTGTGATGGTGCTTTCTTTAAAGGATTAGATGTTGCTATTGTAGGTGGTGCGAATACTGCTGTTACGAATGCTTTATATATGTCTAATTTGTGTCGAAAAGTTTATTTAATTTATCATGGTAGTAAATTGAAATGTGAAAAGGCTTTATTTGATGGTTTATGTGAAAAAGAAAATGTAGAAGTTCTATATAACACTAGTGTTGTTGAGATAAAAGGAGAAAATGAATTAGAAGAAATTGTTGTTGAAAAAGATATGAAACAACAAAATTTAAAAGTTCAAGGTATGTTTTTATCAATTGGTATGAATGCAGAGACATCTTTAGTGCAAGATATGTTACCTTTGAGTGAGAGAAAGTATATTTTAAGTGATGATTGTACTACTACAGAACAAGGAATTTTTGTTGCTGGAGATTGTCGAAA
>CADBNY010000026.1 GCA_902796215.1 uncultured Erysipelotrichaceae bacterium
ATCCGAAAAAATTTCATTATTACAAATTATTTTCCACTCACCACTTATTGTATCATCAGCAGCACTTCCACCAAACATTGGAACTCTCCCTATGATATCTTGAATTCCCATTAAGTATTCTTCTTCTTCTTTGGGGCTGGCAACCATATAAAAATATGCTGGGGATTTTGTTGTTTTTGCATTTTCTACAGCAGCTATAGCTACTTTTCTTCCTATTAATCGAGGATTTCTACCGGTTTCATGACAAGCCATTCCTATTTTTATATTTTCATCTATAATAGATAACATCCCCGCAAAACCTTGTTGTGATGTAATATATCCTTCTGGAACAATAATTCCTCCACTACTTGTGCATCCTATAATTGGTGATGTATTAATACTTTGTATTCCTTTTACTATTTGATTTATATCACTTTTTGCCGAAGTAAACAAAAAATTGCAACCTACATTTTTTTCGTCTTTTATTGTTTTTGTAGCACATTCTAATCCCATTGTAAAGCTATCTGGATTTATACTGTATCCCACTTTTGACTTTAACATTTGAAAATCCTTTTAGTAAGCTTTTTTATATAAAGAAATAATATCTTCTACTGTTACTTCACGTGGGTTTCCTGCTGTACATATATCATTTATAGCTTGATTAGCAAGGGTTGGTATCATTTCTTCCTGAATTCCTATTTCTCTTAGTGTTTGAGGAATTTTTAGTTTTTTTGATAATTCTACAACGGCATTAACTACTTTCTCTACAGCTGCTTCGTCATTTAAATCATCCATATTTAATCCAATTGCTTTTCCCATATTTCTAAATAATTCCGGGCAAACTTCTCCATTAAATTTTAAAACATGTGGAAGTAATATGGCATTTGCTAATCCATGTGGAGTATCAAAATATGCTCCTAGTGAATGAGCCATTGAATGAACAATTCCTAATCCTACATTGGAAAATCCCATTCCAGCAATATATTGAGCATAAGCCATCTTTTCAATAGCAACTTCATCTTTTTCGTTTGCTGCTTGCTCTAAGTTTTTATAAATTAGAGCCATTGAATTCACATGAAATATATCAGGAATTAGCCAACCTGCTTTTGTGATATAACCTTCCATCGCGTGAGTTAGAGCATCCATTCCTGTTGTAGCTGCTAAAGATTGTGGCATTCCTTGCATTAAATCTGGGTCAATAATAGCACATACTGGTATATCATGAACATCTACACAAACCATCTTTTTGTTGTTTGCCTCGTCTGTTATAACATAATTAATGGTTACTTCTGCAGCTGTTCCTGAAGTTGTTGGCAGTGCAAATACTGGTAATCCTTTATTTCTTGTTTTTATTGCTCCATCTAGACTTACAATTCCACTATGCTCTGGATTTGTCATTACAATAGACATTGCTTTTGCAGTATCAATAACACTTCCTCCACCAACGGCAATAATGGCATCTATGTTACTGATTTGAGCAACGCGCAAACCTTCTTGGACATTAGCTACTGTTGGATTAGGTCTAACATTTAAGTATTCAAAATAAATAATTCCTTCTGCTGTTAAAACGTCTGTTATCATTTTTACTATATTATTTTGCACTAATGTTTGATCTGATACTAATAATACCTTTTCATATCTTCTTGATTTTAATTCTTCTGCTAGTTTTCTTCTTGAACCTCTTCCAAAATATGAAGTTTCATTTAAAACCACTCTATTTATCATTTTCTAGCCTCCCATTTTTTCCATTATATCATACTTTTTTTATTATTGTAAGATATCTTGTGATTTTGAATTTAAATTCAAATCTCCTATTCTTTTATCTAAATATGCATAGTATCCTGCTGCGGCTATCATAGCAGCGTTATCTGTACAATATTTTATTGGAGGAATCGATAAATCTGCTTTTAGCTCATTTGCTAAATCTTCCATTCCTTTTCTTAAGGCTTTATTTGCTGCAACTCCTCCAGCTACGATTATATGCTTTATATTTCTTTCTAGGATTGCTTTTCTCACTTTGGAAGTAATTGATTTTACTATGACGTTTTGAAATGATTTTGCAAGATCTGCTTGTCTTAATTCATTTTTTCTTTGTTCTTCATTATGTGCTAAATTAATTACGGCACTTTTTAGCCCACTAAATGAAAAATTGTAGCTATTATCATTTAAAGGGATGGGTAATTTATAGGTATCTTCTCCTTCATTAGATAATTGATCCAACTTCGGTCCTCCTGGGTATTCTAATCCTATTACTCTAGCTACTTTGTCATAGCATTCTCCGACAGCATCGTCTAGTGTTCCTCCTAATTTGTTAAAGCTATAGTGTTTTTTCATTTCAATTAATTCTGTGTGTCCCCCACTAACTACTACTGCTAATAATGGAAACTCTAATTCTTTTACTAAACTATTTGCATAAATATGTCCAGCTATATGATGAACCGGTATTAGTGGTTTGTTATAAATAAATGATAATGTTTTTGCTGCTTCTAAGCCAATTAACAGTGATCCAATTAACCCTGGTCCATAAGTAATTGCAATTGCATCAATATCATTCATTGTCATATTTGCTTTTTGTAAGCATTCTTCTAAAACGATTGTTATATTTTTCACATGATGCCTGCTTGCTATTTCTGGTACAACTCCTCCATAATCTTTATGAATATCAATTTGAGAAGAAATTATAGTTGCTATTTCTTCTGTTCCATTCTTTACAATTGATACACTTGTTTCGTCACAGCTACTTTCTATTCCTAAAATATACATATCTTTCATGATATCATCTCACTTCATTATTATAAATTAACATAAAAGGCTCTTTTTAGAGTCTTTTATTTTCTTTTTTTCTTTCCATTAAAATCCCATCTACGCCGTGATAATATCCTTTACGTATAGCTTGCTTCACAAATCCCATTTTTTCATATAAATGAATTGCTGGTAGATTTTCTTTATTTACTTCTAACGTAATATCTTTTTCCACATGTTTTAAGAAAAAATCTAATAATTTTTGCCCTTTTCCACAATTTCTGTGTTTTTTTTCAATTTCAAATTGATTAATTTCTACTTTTTCATAAATATCACTATAATAAAGATAACCTATAATTTCATTATTTTCTTTTAAAATTAAATACTTGGCAAAAGGATTATTTTCTAATTCTTTTTTTATTTCATCAATAGATAGAAAAGATTTTTCAATACTTTCTAAATTGTTTTTAGTTAATTCAATAATCATTTTTTATTTTCTTCTGCTTCTGTTAATTTTAAATATTCAGGATTTACAGCATGTGGATTTATCTCTTTTCTGTCTTTAAAGAATTCTACAATTTTTAGTATATTAGGATCATAATTTGTTGTATTTTTAAAATCATCAAATTCATCATTTGTAATGACTTCGTATTCTTCTATATTTTTTAATTCTTCTTTTAATTTTTCCAATTCAATATGTTGAGGTTTTAGTATTTCTTCATTTTCTTTTCCATAAATTGCTGTATATACAAACCCTCTTCTTGCATCAATTATTGGTACATGAATTTTTTCTTGTTTTCCTGATAAAGCCATCGCTTCTAAAGAATAAATTGTTGTTATTGGAATATCTAGGCTCCAAGCATATACTTTTGCTATGGTAAGTCCAATACGGATTCCTGTAAAACTTCCTGGTCCGTTTACAACAATTATTTTTTTTATATCAGTGGGCTTTAAATTGCTTTTTTCAAACATACTAGCAATTCTTGGTAAAGCAACTTCTGATAAATTTTGACCATCATCTTCTTTTATCTCTTCAATTATTTTATTTAAATTTACAATAGCCGAATATAAATACCTGGAAGAAGTATCTATATAAAGAATCATAATACAGCCTCACATAATTCTTCGTATTTTCTTCCATATGGAATTATAGTAATAGTTCTTTTATTTTCATCTTCTTCTGAACTTTTTATGATTATATCTAGACGTTTTTCTGGTAAATAATCTGGAATCATATCGGCCCATTCAATAATTGTTATACCCTTTTTTGTAAAATACTCTTCTATTCCTAAGTCTTCTACTTTACCATCAAGTCTATAAACATCCATGTGATATAGAGGTAATTCTCCTGATGTATATTCTTTAATAATATTAAAAGTTGGAGAAGTTACTTCCTCTTTTACTTCTAATGCTTGGGCAAATCCTTTTGTAAAAACTGTTTTTCCACTTCCTAAATCTCCTTTTAAGCAAATTACCATATTAGGAAATTTTTCTGATTCAATATTTTGTGCTAATTCAATTGTTTGTTCTTCTGAATATGTTGTTATTTTAAAATCCATTTTTATCACCTATTTTTTATTATATCAAAATTATTACTTTATACAACTTCTTCTTTAGTTTTTTTAACTTAAATTTTTATTATTTGTCATCTAGCTATGGAAATGTCTCTTATTAATATGGATGGAGATGCTGATATTGTTGATGTAAACTGCAAGTTAGAGGCAATTTCTTCAATATTTGTTAATAATTCGAAGATGTTTGTTGTCATAATAGATGGTTCTATTCCTGTTTTTAATTTACCATTTTCTACTAAAAATCCAAATATTTGGAGAGAAATATCTCCATTTATTGAATTGATTGAAGTTCCACCAGACTCCATATAGTCTGCTATATATATACCATTATCTAATTTTTCTAATAATTCTTTTTCACTTAACTTACCTGGTATAATATACATGTTTCTTGTACTAATACTTTCATAACCATTTCCTGTTGATTTTTTATTTACTAGTTTTGCTTCTTTTATATTATATAAATAAGTTTTTATTTTTCCTTTATTTATGATACTTTTTTTCTCTGTTTTTGTTCCTTCATTATCAAATAGTCTGTACCCTGGATATTTTTTATTGGTTGGGTCTTCTATAATATTTAATTTAGTACTGAATAGTTGTTTTTCTAATTTATCTTCTAGACATGATATTTTATTTCTAATGGAAGAAGCTGATAACATGTCATTGAAACTATTAACTATTCTGCTAGCTACTCTTTTATCTAAAATTATATTATATTTTCTGGTTTCTATTTTTTCTTTATGTCTATTTAATAAGGCTTTTTCTATTACTTCTTTTGTTAGTTTTTCAAAATCTATTTCTTTTTTATCTGTTGATAAAACTTTTTCATCGTAGCTAGTATATTTTCCTTTATTCTTAATGATTACTTCTATCATAAACGCACATAAATGAGAATCTGTTGAAATATCTACTCCATTTGAGTTAATAATCCTAGTGTTTGAATAGGTTTCTGAAAAATATGTTGTTAATTTATCAATATCTTTATATTTTTTTCTGTAGGAATCAAGATTTTTTAAAATTTCTATTTCCTTTGTTATGTCAAATTCTATTTCTTCATTTTTTTCAATATTAGCGATATTTTTTAAGTACTCATCTTCATATACTGAATCAGTATTTTTACATTTAAATATGATTAAGTTGATAATATTTTTATCTAAGTAATTGGTATGTATTTTTACTGTTTTTTTATTATATTCAGCTTTTATTTCGTAGTCTATATTATCATAGTCGTTATATGATTCTATTTTTCCATTAATGAGTTCTACTGAACTATCTGTTGTTTTCTTTTCAACAATCTGAATATTTGAAATATTTTTTTCTTTTGCAAGTTTAAAGAATTCAATATAATTCATTATTCCATACCCCCTACTAAAATTTTTGATATTTTTATGGTTGGTTGTCCTATTGTTACAGGAATTGTTCCACTTTTACTTCCACAGAATCCTGCTTCTATTTTTAAATCATCGGAAACCATTTCTACTTGTTTTAGGATATCTTTACTATTTCCAATTAAGGCTACTCCTCTTAATAGATGTTTTATTTCTCCTTTTTCAATTAGTCTAGCTGTTTCCACAGAAAAATTGAAATCTCCTGTTGCAGGGTTGACACTTCCTCCACTCATACTTTCACAATACACTCCATAGTCTATGCTTTTAATCATGTCTTCTACTTTATCATTACCTGGTGCTAAATAGGTGTTACTCATACGCGATGTTGCAGAAAATTTATAACTTTCTCTTCTTCCACAACCATTTAACTTTGTATTCATTTTTTTACTGTTAAATTGATCAACAAGATAATTTTTTATTATTCCTTTTTCTATTAAAACATTCTTTTTTGTTTCGTTTCCTTCATCATCTATTACAGAACTTCCCCAAGCATTTTCAATTGTTCCATCATCAATTAAAGTTACTTTTTTAGTGGCTACTATTTTTTCTAAGTCATCTGAAAAAACGGATACGTGAGGGGCAACTGAAGTTGCTTCTAGCCCATGTCCACATGCTTCATGAAAAATAACAGCTCCAAATCCCGGGCATAAAATTACTGGCATTTCTCCACCTTTAAAATTTATAGCATCTAATTTTTCCACAGCTGTTCTTGTTATCTTTTTAATTTCTTCTTCAACATTAAATTTTTCTAATATCTCATATCCACTTGATGCTCCAATATTTGTACTTTCCCTTTCTTTTTTTGCCTCTTTTTCAGTATATACAGAAGCAATAATTCGTGTCCAAACATTATTTCCTTTTATATATTTTCCAGTGGTATTAGCAATAATGAAATTCTTATCCATTTCTAAGATTCTGCCTACTACCTGTGTCACTAGTTTTGATTCTTTTCTAGCAATATTATCAATTTTATGTAATAATTCTTTTTTCTTTTCAATAGGATAATTATCATGAGAGATTACTACATTTTTTGTTTTATCTACTAGTTTTTTTAGTGAAATAGTTTTTTTGTTGCTGGAATTCACATTTTTTATTAATTTATTGATTACTTTTATAATATTTTCATCTGTAAGGATATCAGTTGATGTATAATAGCTTACTTCATCTTTTGTAATTCTTATTCCGATTCCTTTTTCGTTCTTTGTATCAATTGTATCTAATTTTGAATCTATTAATCGATAATCTACTATTTTTCGTTCTTCATAATAGATTTCTGCAAAATCTGCACCTGTTGACATTGCTGTAGTAAGATATTTTGCTAATTGTTCTTTGTTCATAAAATCACCTCTTTTATTATAGCACTAAAAAAAGGATATCACTATCCTATTTTACTTTCGGAAAAACGATATTTGCCTTTACTTTCTTCCCTTAAATATATATATACATCAGATGCCTTGTCTTGATATTTATCGATGTCGATCGTATAAGTTCTTTCTTCTAGTTTTATATTGAAGGAATCAATTTGTTCTTTTTTATTCATGACTTCTACTAAGCATGAGTCATTATCATTCTCTAATGTTATTTTTGTTTGAACAGCTTTTGCTTCTATTACTATATCATTACCTATTTGGAAAATTTTTATTATCTTAATAGGAATATTTTCTCTGCTTCCACAAGCACCTACGTTTCCTTCGTCAGCCAAGAATCTGAAATAGTATCTATCTTTTTCTTCTTTTAACAATACAGCATTTCTGAATTCATTTTTAGTGTTTTTAAATTTTCCAGCATTAATTTCAATAACATCGTCATCATTTTTTTCTTTTGTTATTTTTATTTTTCCTTTGCCGAATATAGTTTCAATTCGCTTATCTAGTAATTCTTTTTTTATGTAACCATAGCTATAGGTACCATCTTTTTTTACATCTTTAATATCTTTATCTTTTATATTATAGCCAATAATTGTAAATAATTCTGCTGTTGAAAAACTATTTATATCTTCATGGCTTTCATCATAAACAAATTCTTTAAATGAATCAAATATGTTTGATATTTCTGCATTTTCACTTATATACCCATATTTAAATTCTCCTTGTTCTTTTATTTTTTCTATAGCTTTCTTTTGCTGATCATAACTCACTACAAAAGTTATTATTCTTAACATTATTATTACAACTAAACATAAAATTATTATATTTTCTTTTTCTTTCATAATACCACCTGCTGAGCTTATTCTATAAAAAAAATATATTTTGTCAATATACTTTTACAAATTTTTACAAAAAAAAAATTCTTGGCAACTTCCTATTTTCGCATTCACTATCGTCGGCGTTTAGTGGCTTAACTTCTGTGTTCGGGATGGGAACAG
>CADBNY010000027.1 GCA_902796215.1 uncultured Erysipelotrichaceae bacterium
ATAAACATTATCCATAAAAAATTAATCAAGACGAGGTGTCAAAACTTCATATCCATCTTCTGTAACTAAAACAGTATGCTCATAATGCGCAGCAGGTTTCCCATCCTGTGTAATAACTGTCCAATCATTATTTTCATCAATATAAATGTCACGCTTTCCAAAAGTAAGCATCGGCTCAATACAAATAACCATTCCTGGTTTTAGGCGAACCCCTGTGTTTGGAATTCCAAAATTAGGAACCTCAGGATCTTCGTGCATATCTCTTCCAATTCCATGACCACATAGTTCACGAACAACTCCTAAATGATGAGCTTCAGCATATTGTTGAACAGCAAAAGAAATATCTCCAATTCTATTTCCTGGTTTAACCATCTCTAAACCTTCATATAAAGCCTGTTCTGTATGCCTCATCAAATATTTTTTCTCATCATCAATCTCTCCAACAGCATAAGTCCATGCTGCATCGCCTTGATATCCCTTGTAACCAATCACAACATCTATTGTAATGATATCCCCATTTTTTAATTTTCGATTATCAGGAATTCCATGAACAACTTCATCATTAACACTTGTACATAAAGCACAAGGGAAACCTTCAAATCCTTTACAAGTTGGTATAGCATTATTATCTAAAATAAATTTTTCACATAAAGCATCTAATTCTTTTGTTGTAATACCTTCCTTAACATAAGGCTTAATAAACTGATGCATCTTGGATACCAACATTCCAGCATGTCTCATCAATTCAATTTCACGTTTACTTTTAATCGATACCATAGTACCACTCCCACAACAATTATATATCAAATCAAAAAAAAAAGCCATAGGCTATAAAACATCAAACTTATTATACATTTTCCTACTAGCTTCTTTTCCTAATTCTTGCATTTTTTTCATCATTGCCGGATTTTTTTTCATATACATATAACCAAGTACGCCCATTCCAGCAACCATTGCCATCATTTTCATACTCATCATTTTCATTTTTTTCACCTCTGAAAATAGTATGAGCCAAAATTTCTACTTTATACCCGAAATTAAATATTCCATAATAGTTGTTCTTCGAACATCATCAGAAGTATTATGAATAGCTATATCAAGAGCATCATATTCACCAATAATATAAAGTTTTTGTTTAGCCCGAGTAACAGCTGTATAAATTAATTTTTGATAAAGCATCTTTCGATATCCCTTCACAATAGGTAATATAACAATATCAAATTCAGATCCCTGAGACTTATGAATACTTATCGAATAAGCAAGGCGAAAATTACTAAAATTAGAAGGAGTATATTTAACTCTATTTCCATCAAAATCAATATGTACTTCCTTTTTAGAACCCCCTTCAATCCTTTCAATTAATCCAATATCACCATTATAAACATTCTCATCTGGCATATTAGTAAGTTGAATAACTTTATCATCTTCTAAAAAATCCACATCCCCAATCAGTAACTCTTTTTTTGAAGAATCTTTTGGATTAAAAATACTTTTAACATTCCTATTAATTAAATCAATTCCATTTATTCCTTTATACATAGGAGCAAGTATTTGTATTTTTTTATAATCGTAATCCTTATAAGTAGTACATATCTCACATATATTTTGAATAACATCCAAATCCTTACACTCAATAAAAGTAAGATCATCAAAAATATTAAAAATATCTTTATGAAGAGTTTGATGGCGAATATCATAAGCTAATGAAATAATATTAGAATTTTCTTTTTGACGATAAAGCTCTGTAAGTTCAACCATTTCTAATTTACCAGATTCAATCACATCTTTTAAAACTTGCCCTGGTCCAACAGATGGTAATTGATGATCATCCCCTACCAAAACAATTTTGCAGTTACTTGAGATACCTCTAAGTAAACTAGCCATTAAATGCGTATCAATCATACTAGCTTCATCTACAATAACAAACTCTACTTTACTTTTATTATATTGGTTCACTTGGAATCGATTTTGCTCTTTTTGCCATTTCAAAAAACGATGTATCGTAGAAGCAGGAAAATGAGTTGCTTCACTCAATCTTTTAGCTGCTCTACCAGTTGGTGCTAAAAGAGCAACTTTATCTTGTAATTTCTCATAAGATAATTTCTTCATTTGACGATAAAGCTCTAAAACACCATTCATAATAGTTGTTTTACCAGTTCCTGGTCCACCAGTAATAATTAAAAAATCTTTAATATAGCTTTTATAAATTGCATCTCTTTGATTTAAATTATATTTAATAGAAAAAAATGACTCTAAATCATTTATTGTTTCAAATACATTTTTAGCATTTTCTCCTTTATTATTATTTAACAAACGAAATCTTTTTACAATAAAACATTCATCATCATACATTTCTTTTAAATAATAACGATCTTCTTTTATAACAATCTTACTATCATTTTCCATTTCTATAAATAAATCATCTAAAACATCATCTGAAACAGAAGTTCCTAGAACCCTAGGTAAAAGTTTTGAAAGCTCTTCTTTATAATAATACGCATGACCATAAGTATTACTTACTTCTTGCATAATATAAAGAAGTGCTGCCTGAATACGAATAGGAGATAACGGATTAATTCCTCTTTTTAATGCAATTGTATCAACTTTCTTAAAATTCATATCAAGAATATCATCAATTATTTGATAAATATTTTCTTCTAGAATATCTTTAGTTTTCTTCTTATAATAATTATAAATAATCATAGAATCTTTATTTGAAAAACCAATATCACTTAAATAAATAATGGTCTCATAACTAGATTCATATTCTTTCAATTGATTATGTAAAACTTCAATATTTTTCTTTGTAATTCCTGGAATTAATATTAAATTATCAGGATTCCTTAAAATAATATTTAAAGTATCTTTTCCCAAAACATTAACAATACTTTTTGCTTTCTTTTCTCCAATACCTTTAAATAAACCACTAGTCAAAAACTCTACAATAGAATCTTTCTCTTCTGGTTTACATCTTTCATAATTTTCTACTTGAAATTGCTCTCCATATTTTGTATGAACAATTTTCTTTCCATAAAAAAGATAAGTATCCGTCATATTTAATTCATGAAAATATCCTGTAAAAGTAATACTTTTCCCAACATAGTCAGAAAGGGTCTCATCTGAAGTATCATAAACTTTAAAAATTCCTATACGGTATCCTGATTCATTTTCATAAATACTTCTAGAAAATTTTCCTTTTATAAAATTTTTCATTATCTTCCTCCTTTCTAATTATAAAAAGTCTACTCTTTTCCAATACAATATGGATACTGAATATCACAAATAGTAACAGAAACAAATTCATTATGAGAATACACCCCTAGTATTTTAACATACAAATAATTACCTGTATGACCATAACTAAAACCATCATGTACTTCCTCTATCAATACTTCAACAGTAGAATTTAAAAACTTTTTCATATAATCTTCTTCTAGTTTCTTAGATACTTCAAGTAATCTTCTGGCTCTTTCTTTTATCCTTCTTCCATCGATTTTTCCATCCATCCTAGAAGATTTAGTACCACGTCTTTCACTATATGGAAAAACATGTAATTTACTAAAACCAATTTTTTTACAAGTTTCAATACTTTTTTCAAAAAGCTCATCAGTCTCCCCAGGAAAGCCAACAATAATATCAGTACTAATTGCAATATCAGATTGAATAGAACGAATTTCATCTATCTTTTTCATAAAATAATCCAAATCATATTTTCGATTCATTGCTTTTAAAATTTCATCTGATCCAGCTTGAATCGGTATATGTAAATGATTAACTAAAATATCCGAATTTTTAAGAATCTTCAAAACCTCTTCATTTAATTCAGTAACTTCAATCGATGAAATACGTAAACGGTAAAGCTCTGGAATAGCAATTAATCTCTTTAATAAATGAGCAAAATTAGTATCTAAATCTACTCCATAACTACCAGTATGAATTCCTGTCAGAACAATTTCTTTATAGCCATGATGAACTAAATCAGTGACTTCTCTAACAACAGTATCTTCATTTTTACTTCTACATTTTCCTCGAACAAAAGGAATAATACAATAACTGCAAAAATTATCACAACCATCTTGAATCTTTACAAAAGCCCTCGTTCTACCTGGGAATTCATTAATATACATATCTTCAAAAGTTTTCAATCGTTCACTATATTGCCTTTTAATAATTTCTTTATTCTTAAAATACTCATCTAATAAAGAAACTATCTTAGACTTATCTTTATTGCCTAATAGAATATCAACACCATCTTCCTGATAATCAGGATTAGCTGCAATAAAACACCCCATAGCAACAACACATGCTTCTGGATTTTTTCTAATTGCTTGACGAATAATTTTTTTTGACTTTGAATCACTACTATTTGTTACAGTACAAGTATTAATAATATAAACATCACAAATATCATCAAAACTTTTAATCTCATAACCAGCTTTTTTTAATTCATTCATAACAAATTCAGATTCATACATATTTACTTTACAACCCAAAGAATGAATTCCAACGCTCTTCATATAATATCACTAACTTTCTATTTGTTTATAACAATTTCACACACGAAATAATTATATAATATCATAAATAATATTACAACTCTTAAACTCAAAATATAATACATTTGTTCTAAAGCTGAATACCAACATTTATTAAAAAAAACAATCGATGATAACATCAATTGCTATAAACTATTATGTCCTTATAATAATTTTTTAGTTTTTTGAATTGCTTCTTTTGCTAAACTTAGTCTATCTTCACAAGTTCTAATTAATTTCTCCTCATCTTTATCTTTTGTTTCCGCTACTACAACCAAAGTAAAAAATAATGAAGGAATCATTCCAATAAATGCAACTCCAGCCATTAGGTCAATTTTATTTATTGGCTCAGTATAATATTTATCATCAGATTTTGCATATAATTTAATTTCTTTATAACCATCTTTCTCGGACTCTATTATTTGATTCATATATTCGACCCCTGTCTTGATTGGTTCACCAAACTGATCTTCGTATAAAAAATTGGATTCATCTGCTACTATTTTCTTTGCTTCCTCCAAAGATAATTCATGAAAACGATATATCTCATAATTCCTTATATACAAATTTTCATATTCCTTAAATTCATCATAAACAATAAAAACCCCTTCGCCAATTTCTACATCATTATGTATTAGTTCTTCCCTCTCATAACCATTACTGTCATAAACAACTTCTACATTGCATAATTTTTTTCTATCTGGCATTTTAATACAAGCCATTCCTACAACTAAAGTTGTAAGTATTAACCATGGGGAAGCTGCTTTAAGAATATTACGAAATTCCCTCTTAAAATATAAAGAACGACGTGATCTTAAATCATTCTTTTCAAATTGTGCCAATTTAATTAAACTCTCTCTTAATCTTATCAAATCATCTTTA
>CADBNY010000028.1 GCA_902796215.1 uncultured Erysipelotrichaceae bacterium
GTTCATACTTGTTTTGAAGATATTAATTTATCAGAATATGGATTTGATGTTGATGATTGCTTTTCTCATGAACTAGCTTTTGAAATGACAGGAAAGATTTTTCCTAGTTGGAAAGCGAGGAAAGAAGGAAAATGCAATTGTGTGCAAATGGTGGATATTGGAGTTTATAATAGTTGCAGACATCTTTGTAAATATTGTTATGCTAATTATGATGAAAATAAAGTAGCAATTCAATCCAGCAAACACAATGTTAATTCTAGCTTATTAATTGGAGAAGTAGAAATTGATGATATAATTAAGGAACGAAAAAAATAGTTTTTCATACTGGTGGTGATTATTGTTTATGAATTTATTAAAAAATTGTTCTTTGTGTCCACATAAATGTGGTGTTAATCGTTATATTGAAAAAGGTTTTTGTGGTGCTACAAATAAAGTTCGTCTAGCTTATTATAGTCTTCATATGTGGGAAGAACCTATTATTTCTGGTAGCAATGGAAGTGGTGCTGTTTTCTTTTCTAATTGCAATATGCACTGTCTTTACTGTCAAAACAAACAAATTAGTTTAGAAGGTTATGGAAAAGATATTTCAAATAAAAAACTTGGTGAGATATTTTTAGATTTACAGAATAAAGGTGCTCATAATATTAATTTAGTTACCCCTACTCCTTATGTTCCGCAGATTGCTCATGTTCTTCGCAATATTAAAAATAAGGAATTGAAAATACCGGTTGTTTATAATACGAGTAGTTATGAAAATATTGGAACAATTATTATGATGAGAAATTTAGTAGATATATATTTAGCTGATTTAAGATATTTTGATGATTCTTTAGGAATACGTTATTCTAAATGTAAGAATTATTTTGAAACGGCTACTATGGCGATTGATGAAATGTTCCGACAAGTTGGACCTCCCATTATTGCAGATGGTTTGCTAAAAAAGGGCTTAGTCGTTCGAGTTTTAATATTGCCAGGACATATTCACGATGCTAAAGAGATTATTCATTATTTGTATACAACTTATCATAACGATATTTTTATTAGTATTATGAATCAATATACTCCTGTTACATCTTGTAAGTATGAGAATTTAAATCGAAAAATAACAGAAGATGAGTATGAGGAAGTAATTAATTTTGCATTAACAATTGGTGTAGATAATGCCTTTATTCAAGAAGGGGATACTGCTATGGAAAGTTTTATACCAAAATTTGATAAAAATGTTATTAAATAATTGCAGATTTTATTTAATGTAATTGTGAAAAGTATATGAAATTTTTAGGCTTTATAAGGGTTTCCTTTCTCTTTTTGTAAATTTGTGGTATTATATATTTAGGAGGTTGTACAATGAAAAAAATGAAATATGTTATTTTGCTTCTTCTTGCAGTAGTTGTTTTTCCTTTTTCAGTATTTGCTGAAGGAGAAGAAGTAATAGCTACTAATGAAGGGTCAAAAAAGGTAAATGTTTATCTATTTAGAGGAGAAGGTTGTCCACATTGTCAAGAAGCTGAAGAATGGTTTAAAAGTATCGAAGGTGAATATGGGGAATACTTTCAAATTATTGATTATGAAACTTGGAATGATGAAGATAATGCTGCTTTGATGCAAGATGTAGCTGAGGCTCGTGGCGAGGAAGCAGAAGGTGTTCCTTATATCATTATTGGTAATAAATCATGGAATGGATTTGCTGAAAGTTATGAGGGAGAAATTATTGATCAAATTAAAGCAGAGTTTGCTAAAAATCCAGAAGATAGATACGATATTATGACACTTTTACCAAAGAGTAATAAAAAAGCAAAAAAAGATGATACTGCTGGTATTATTATTTCATTCCTTGTAATTGCTGGAATTATTTTTGGAGTTTACAAAGCTAGACAAGCTGCAAATTAAAAGCTTAGATATGTAATTATCTAAGTTTTTTATTTTATTTTTAATACTTGACCAACAGATAATAAATTTTGAGTTAAGTTGTTTTTTTCTTTTAATTGATCTACAGTTATTTCATATTTTTTAGCAATAGACCATAATGTATCTCCTTTTTGAACTTTATAAGTTTCTTCTTCTGTTTTAGGAACTAATAGTTTTTGACCTATTTGTAATGTTAAGTCTGTTAGATTATTTTTTTCTATTAATTGTGGTACTGAAATATTGTAAGCGGTTGCTATTTTCCATAAACTATCACCTTTGTTTACTTCATATATTGTGAATTCTTCGTCTATAATTTCTTCTTGATCTATATTTTCATCTTTTTCGTTTTCTATTATTAACATTTGACCAATTTGGAGAATATTATCTGTTAGTCCATTTATTACTTTTAATCTTTCCAACGGGATATTGTATTTTTTAGCAATTGCATATAATGTATCTCCTCTTTGAACAATATATGTTTTTGAATTGTTATTTTTATTAAAATCTGTTAGATATATTTTTTGACCAATAGATAAATTATTATCTTGTAAATTATTAATTTGTTTTAAAGTATTAATTGGAATATTAAATTTTCGAGAAATAGAATATAATGTGTCTCCTTTCTGCACAATATAATATTCTTCTGCTGGAATTATCTCTTCATTATTATTTGGTTCTTTGTATGGATAACCTATGTATTCAGTAATTGCTTTTACAACTGCTTCTCCATAATTATTTATATTGCTTTTTAGTTTATTGGAATCTTTCACATTATCAATAAATCCGTATTCAATTAATATGGGTTCAGTATTTCCAGTTTCCCTAAGAATATAATAATAATCTTTATTAGGATTTTCTGGTAATCTTCTTTGATATGTTTTTCTTTTTATTTGTCCAGCTTCACCTAAGTTCTTTAAAACAATATCTGCTAAAGTAGAATTGTTTTTTAATGAATAGACTACTTCTGCACCTTCGGCTCCTGGCGATGGATGATATTATTAAAATATTATTTTATAAAAAACTTCAGACAAAATATAATCTGAAGTTTTTTTATATGTTTTTTATATTCTTTCATCGTTTATTTACAACTTCTGGGTTTTCTAATAATTGAATACTATTTTCAGTCTCTTGACTTAACATGAAATTATCTACCGTTATATTTCTGATTTGATATATTTGTTCCTTGGTGAATGTTGTAGGAATTCTTCCCTCTCCATTAAATGTTAATTTTCCATTTTCGTCTACTCTACATGTCAATATATTATCAATAAATGTTTTACAAAAGTTTATTGGTTCATCAATTAAAGCCGTTACTATTTTTAATTCTTCTTTTGTCCCTTCTTGTAAACTTACCATTTGATTTCTCATTTTTGATAATAAATCATTTTCTTTGATATATTTAAAGCTATTATAATTTCTCATATTTACTGTAATAAATTGATCTAATTGAAACCATAAAGCTCTTATTTTATTACCTTTACTTGCTTGAAGTCTTTCTTTTGTTTGGGGATGAGTAATTGCTGAACCTATTATTTTATATCCTCTTGTTCTTTGATCTAATTCTATCTCTTTTGGTTCTTCTCCTACATGACTATAAAAAGCATTACGGCAAAAACTATCTACAATTTCACTACTTGTTAGTTCTTTTCCACTGTTGATAGCAGCTTGACTTCTTTTATAAATACTTCCGTTCGTTTTTTCCCAAGAACCATTTATTCTTTGATTAATAATATCTATTTTATCTAAATCGGTTGTTATAGTCATAGCTGCCCCTAATACTTTTCTTAGTGTTTCTATTTGTATTGATGGTAACTGTTCATTTTCTGATTTTAATGCATTATCAAGGACTTGAGCAAAGTCTTTATCTAAAAGTCTTTCTTCTATGGCTTTAAATCTTGTTGTTACCATTTTTCTTATATCATTTACTGAATTATTTAAATCAATTTTAAAGTCCTCTGGTAATTTAATATGAAACATTTCCTCTAAATAACTAATTTTAGTTAATTCAGATGGATCTTTATATAATTCTTCTAGCCTTTCTTTTGAGAAGAATTGCCTTAGAAATCTATCAATTCTTTCTTTTAGTTCTTTATGACTTTCATCAAACATATCACTATGTTTCATATATTCTGAAATACTTATTATTGTTTTTACTATTCCTGTTATCATTTCAATGTTTTGATTTTCCATCATTTGAATATTGTCTGCAACTTCATATTTTGCTTTAAAATTTATAATGGGGGCTTCTTGATAAGATTTTTTAATTAATGGTATTAATTCATTAATTGCAGATGAATCTAAATTACAATTTGAATAATCCACATCATATTGTGGAAGAAATTCATTAGATGTTTGATGTAGTTTTGTTACCATTGCCATTAAAGTATGCATTACTAATGACTCATCTATATTTCCATTACACTTTATCAAATCTTCTGCAATTAATGTTTGAATAGGAAAATAGTACCCTACTTCAGCATGACTTTTTAATTCTTTTTTTTCTTCTACTTTTCCTACTCGTCTATCAAAGAAATCAGGATAGAATATTGCTTGATAAAATCTTCCTACATCATGATACATAACTGATAATAATACCAATTCTCGCAATTTATTATTCATATTATTAGTATATGAATTTGCCATATATAGCATTCTGCTAGTATGGGCCATCTTTGCTTCTAAATTCAATAGTCGACTATATTTGCATAGAAAAAGTTTTGAAGAATTACCAATTTCTAAATTATTATTTTCAACTTTATAAGTATATAATCCTTTCGCTATTTCTTGTAAAATATGAGGATACAAATTAGAGTTATCATCTAATCCTTTTATTAGTGATATAAATCGTTTATTTTGATTTTTGCTAAAATATAATTCTACTAATTTTAAAAATTCTTCTTGTGTAATCTCATTATTATTAAATTGTTCTTTTGTAAAACTTTTTTCTTCTGTAGTATGATTTACAATTTCTAAATATAACTTATCATATGCAATTTCACATTCTTTTGCTATAGAATTATTGAGTTTTACTTCATCTTGTTTTTCTTTTTCTATTGATTCAATACCACTATATTCAAACATTTCCTTCTCAAAAAAATCATCAAAAGATAATTCTGATAATTTTTTTCGAGCATTTTTATAATATTCAAAGAAAAACACTGCTCCTCTTTTGTATGATTTACTTACATTAGAAAACTTAGAAAATGATGAAAACCATTCATTAAAAAAAGAATCTGGTTTTTCTAATATATTAATTTCTTCCATTATTTTTTACTCCTTTTTTATTACTTCTAAATATTTTTGAAAATGTTTTCATTGTAATACAAAATTTTTCTAAATAATCATTTTCTTTATAATTATCTAATTTGGAAATATCAAAGTCAGGATAAGCAAGGCTAAGATTATTTTTGAAGTTATTAAAAAAATTATCTTCTAATTCATCAATAATACTTTCTAATTCAGATATTGTTTTTCCTTCATAAATTTTTATGTCTCCTAAAATGTTTTTTAATAATTTTTTCAAATTTTTAGAATATTCTTCTGATTTACTTCCTTCTAAATAGGCAATCTTATCATTTGCTTTTTTATTTTTAATATAGTAATACATTTCATTAAAATTGTCATCTTCAGTAATATTATTAATAAGAGAAGAAAAATCATTAAAACTATTAAATATTTTGGAATCTAAAATATCTTTTAAAATTTCTAATAATTCTAAGTCATCATAAAATAATTCTTCATATTCGGGATTATCAGGTAATAATAATTCATTATGTTTTTGTGTGTCATTTTTATCTAAGTATCCGGTTATTATTACTTCATTTAATGCTTCTTTAAATATATCAATATCATTGCCTGCTGATGAAATTTTTTCTTTTAACAAATTGAAATAGTAATTCTTTTTTTTCATATAACCCTCCTATTTTGATTATATCATTATTGTTTTTGTATATCAAATTTTACTCTATAATATCCCTTTTATTATTTTTTACATATGGTCTTTTTTTTTATTATTATCATATATTTAATTATGAATAAGAAGCAAAAAGAAAAATTTAAAGAAATAATTATTAAGTATTTAGTTAATTATATCGAAGATGATACTCTTGTTTAATGCTGGTATTTATATTAGACTTTCGCAGGAAGATAAAGGTAAATTATATGAATCAGATAGTGAAAGTGTAACAAATCAAAAAGAAATATTAAGAAACTATTGTCAAAATAATGGTTTTCATTTAGTAAACGAATATGTAGATGATGGTTTTTCTGGAACTAATTTTGATAGACCTGGATTTAATCAAATGATTAATGATATTAAGTCTAAGAAGATTAATTTAGTTATTGTTAAAGACTTGTCTAGACTTGGTAGAGATCATGTAATGACTGGCTATTATATTGAAACTTTTTTTCCCGAGAATAAAATAAGATTTATTTCTATTGTTGAAAACTATGATAGTATGAAAAACCAAGCTAGTAATGATTCTTCTACTTTTATCATTGCATGTAATGATTATTATAGTAAGCAAAACTCTTTAAAGATTAGAAACGTATTAGATTCAAAAAGACGTGATGGTAAATTTATAGGGAGTCAACCAAGTTATGGATATATGAGAGATCCAGATGATAAAGGTCATTTAATACCAAATCCTGAAGTTTCTAAATATGTGAAACTTATATTTCAGTGGAGATCTAATAATATGGGAATTAGTGAAATAGCAACTAGACTTACTGATATGGGGGCACCCACTCCATTTTCTTATAAAAATAAAATTATTAAAAGTAATAAGTGGACTATTCATGCTGTTCACAATATATTAGCAAATAGAATGTATACTGGTGATATGGTTCAACATACACAAACTAATATAAGTTATAAATCTAAAAAGAAGATAACTTTAGATGAAAGTCTATGGATAATTGTTGAAAATACTCATGAAGCATTGGTCGATAAAAATACATTTATGCTTATTAATCAAAAAACTAAAAATAGAAATAGAACATATGAAAAAAGAAGAAGGCCAGAAAGATTATTAGAAGGATTATTGTTTTGTCATGAATGTGGAAGTAGGCTTGGAGTACTTTATAGAAAAAAACAAGACTATTGGTGTATTAATTGTAATAAATATGCAAGAGATCCAGTAAGAAGATTGTGTGAATCACACTTTTTTCCTTATAACTATTTTGAAGAATTAGTACTTACTAAAATTAAGGAACTATTATCAAGTCTATTTAATGATTTAGATATTAATGAATTAAATGAAGAAATAATTAAAATAACTAAGAATAATTCATATAATTATCAAAAAAGAAAAGAAAGTATTATTAAAGAAAGGGATAAATTATTAATTATTATTCAAACTATCTATAAAGACAGATTAGAAGATAATATTACACCTAATCAATATAAATTACTATCTAAGCCATATGAATCTAAATTAGAGGATTTAAATAGGCAATTAGAAGATATTAATATTGAAATAAAAAAAAGGGAAAACAATGATGATAAAATGCCAAATTATGTAAGCAAAATAAAAAGATTGCTAAACCTTAACAATCCTAATAAATATTTATTATTTGCTTTAATTGAAAGAATTGAGGCAGATAAAGATAGAAATATAATTATTAAATTTAGATATGAAATTTTAAATCAATATACTTTTAAATACATTAGTGGTCAAAAGTATTCTCAATCTGCAAAGAAATAAAAAAGATATACTACTTTTTACTACTACTTTGCATACTTGATTTATTACAATTTTTAAATTCTTCTATTGATTTAGATAATATTTTAATAAATTCCTCTTCTCTATCATTTGAAAAAGGAACTTTTGATAAGTTTACAATATATTCTAAATTCTTCTCACTATCATGTGAAAATTTTAAAAACTCTTTATACAAGTTTTCTTCAGAAATACCTATTAATTTAAAGTCTCCAAACCCGGTTATAAAATAAATATTTTCTAATTGTGGGCAATTCATTTTTTCCCTTAATATTTTTAGGTTAGATGATTCAATTGGTAACTTAAAGAAGGATACTTTCGTTGTTTTTCCGGTACTAAATCTTTCTGCCAATATATTAAACTTAGTTAGTCTTAAATCGCCTTTATCCTTGATTTTATGAATCTTATGAGAAAATAATGGGTCATTGTATCTTGTATGAACTAACTTATTAATTGCACTCATTGATTTACTCATTGATTTAGTACCCCAACTAGTATTTGTATCAGATAATTTTTTTATCTTATTTAATATATCATCAGTTGGGAATATAATATAGTTCACTATTTGACTATTATCAATAGAATCTTCAGACAATTGTTGTACTTTCATTTCTAAATAACTTTTTATACTATTGATAATTTCAATTATCACATTAAATTCTGTACTAAATATTTGATCAATTTCTTCCAATGTAAAAATATTAGCAGAAAATGATTCAATAATGTCTTTTAAGCTCTTCTTTAAATAATAAACATTAAATAGTAATAAGTCTTCCTTACTA
>CADBNY010000029.1 GCA_902796215.1 uncultured Erysipelotrichaceae bacterium
ACTACTTCATTTAGTGTTCCATCTCCACCGGCACTAATTACTAAGTCAATATTTTTGTCTAATTCTTGAACAATTTTTTCGGCATCACCTTTTGCTTTGGTAAAAACAATTTCTGTGTCATAACCATATTTTCTTAATGTGTCATAGATTTCTTGATACGTGTGTATTCTTTTTTTCTTGCCACTTTCAGGGTTCATTATTATTACGCATTTTTTCATAATAAACCATCAGCTCCTGTTCTTTTTTTATTATAACACTTTTTTTTCTATTATTCATAAATATATGGTAATAAAACACTAGTTATTTTTGCATATCCCATTGTATTTGGATGTAAGCCATCATTTGTATATACTTTAGCAAAATCTCCGTCTTTATCAAGTAGTTCATGATACATATCAATATATATAACTTTATTATCTTTTGCATATTTTTCTAGTTCTGCATTTACTTCTGCAATAGCTTCATTGTCATCTGCCTCAGAACCATCTCTTGTTTTTGTATTAACAGGATAAATTGACTCTAAATATATTTTTGCACTTGATCTTTTTTCTTTTATTAACGCTATTATTTTTTCTATATTAGTAACTACATATTTTTGATTTTCTTTTGATTTATCTGGCATTAAATCATTAATTCCTATTAGTAATATCACTTTAGTGGGGTTATATTGATATACCATTGAATCCATCCGATCTAATATATCTTGTGTTTTAAAACCAGAAACTCCACTATTTAAAACAGGTAATTCATCATATATTTCTTTTACAGGATATAATTCAGTAATAGAATCTCCTAAAATAACTACATTTTCTTTCTGAATTAAATCTTTCTTTGATCTTTGTATATAACTTTTCTTCTCTTTTATTATTACTTTTTCTTTTATTTCCTTATTTGCATATAATACTAATACTATTCCACTTGTTATTAATGATATTAATATTAATATTACTATCATTAAATTAATAATTATTTTTTTATTATTATTTTTCATACTTCCTCCGTCATCCTTTTTTAGATTTCTATTTATTATTAATAATCAATGTAACTTTTTTGATATAAACCTTTTATACTCAAATCAATTATTGTACTACCTGATATCTTATTATATATTAAACTATTCTTTTCTGTAAGCCATTTTTTTATTGTTTGTGTTAATCGATTTACATATAGTGAAAATAGTATTCCAAAAATTCCATATACTAAATTAAAGTTTTCTATTCCTCTAGGTAAGTATCTATACCAAATATTATTTATATATTCCACGTAATCAAATGATGGCAAATTTCTTATGTAAATATTTATAAAATTAAAGATAGTATTTAGCAAAAAGAATCCTGCTAAATGATGCATCATAATAGAAAATGTATTCTTAGATATTTTCATAACATACTGATTACTTTGTAAAATTGGAATTAGTATTTTAGATACTCTTAACCAAAATGCTATTCCTAAAAATCCAGCAATAAAAGGTCTATAAAAATTATCAAAGTCATTTCCTAAACTTGGCGTATAAGCTTTTTCTCCTCCATAGTGAAGAATAACTATTAAGCTTATAAAAAATAGAATAGCAAAATATTTCAAATTATTTAACTTATCATACTTCTCTAAATTATTTTTATATAACATACCTAGTGCAAAGAAAGGTGCAAAATAAGCCAATCTAACTAAAAACAAGAAAAATCCTGTATTATATCCTTTTATTGAGAAGTCTAGACCTATAAATCCAATTATAGTAGATACTATGAAATTAATATAGTAATAGCAATCTTTCTTTTTTAATATTTTTATAACAAATATATTTATTAATTGCAGAAAATAAAGGGGAATTATGAACCACGAAGATAAGTTAAATACGAATTGATGCCCATCATATAATGGCATAATTAGTAAACTTTTCCAATCTAATGCTACTCCAAATTTTATGCCATATTGATGTAATATAGTAATAATAATGCCATATATTAAGTTCCATGTGTATAATGGTATTAAAAATTTTTTTGTTATTTTTTTTACAAATTTCAATATTCTTTTATTTTTATTATTAATAAAAAAATATCCTGAGCAAAAGACAAATAACCCTATATGAAATGAATAATTAGGAAACCATTTTTGAAATAGAGGTATAGAAAGCCCATCACAATGTCCGGCAATTATTAAACAAATTCCTAAAAAGTATAAAATTCTAAATTGTATATTATCTTTTGTATCTTTCATAAATACTCCTTATATCCTTATGTAAATTGTACCACGTAAAAAGTAAGTTCTGCAAATAAAAAAGTATTAAGAATACCATAATACTTGTTATTTTTCTAAAAATAGTTGCCTTGTTATAAAATTAAATACCATGACAATCATTGTCCCAATTAACCAAGATACCATGTGAGACCAATTTAATATATCTGCCATTAACCATAATAATAGTTGCATTAAAAAATATCCTATTAGTGCAAAAATAATAAATTCTGTAAATCTTCTTATACTGCTTTTTTCTTTATTTACTACAAACACATATTTACAACTAGCCAAATAGTTATAAATTACAGAGATTGTAAATGCTATTGTATTAGAAATTAGAACAGATATTTTAAAGAAATGATCACAAAAGAAGAATATTATCCCTGAAATAATTGTTGCTATTCCTCCTACTATTATAAATTTTATAATTTTTACAAGTAATTCTTGTTTTTTGATATCTTTTATATTCATTTTATCAAAAATTTCTTTTATAATTTTATTTAAATTATCATTTGTCGTAAAATTTGGTATTTGTTTAATTTTCTTTTTTGGTGATTTTATTTTTTGTGTATTACTCATAAATCATTCCTTGTTTTTATTAAAAGCAATTCAAATAATTGTCTATGTTTTTTCACAACTACTTCTAGAATAATGCCACAAATGAACATCAATATTGAAATTATTAACATAAAACCAGCAAAAATTAATGTTGGAAATCTAGGAACCAATCCTGTTTTAAAATATTCTGCAAATACTGGAATTCCAAATATTAATGAAATAATAAAAAATAATAAACTAATAATTGAGAAAAATATTGTTGGTTTATATTCTTTAAAAAGCCTAGCTATTGTTTTTAGTACTTTAAAGCCGTCCGAATATGTGTTTAATTTAGATACACTACCTTCTGGCCTATCTCTATAATCTACTGGAATTTCTTTTAAGAGTAAGTTTTTGTCTAAAGAATGGATTGTCATTTCTGTTTCTATTTCAAATCCTTTTGATAATACTGGAAAAGTTTTAACAAAATCATAACTAAATGCGCGATACCCAGTCATTATATCTCTAACATTAGATTTAAATAATGTATTAATTAGTCCTCTCACTAGAACATTTCCAAAATTATGAAATGGTCTTTTATTTTCTTTAAAATAAGTGGAAGATAATCTATCTCCAATCACCATATCTGCTTTCCCTTCAAGAATTAATTCACACATTTCTCTTGCATTTTCTTTTGGATATGTATCATCTCCATCAATCATTAAATAGCAATCTGCATCAATGTCTTTAAACATACTTCGAATGACATTTCCTTTTCCTTGTTTATATTCATATTTTACAATAGCTCCGGCTTTTTTCGCTATTTTATCAGTACCATCATTGGAATTATTGTCATATACATAGATATCTGCTTCTGGTAAAACATCCTTATAATCCTTTACAACTTTTCCAATTGTTTTAGACTCATTGTAACAAGGTATTAATACTGCTATTTTTTTATCTTTCCCTATTTCTTCTTTTGCACTACTCTTTTTCATTTATTGTTCACTCCTTTAATATATTTTAACATTATATTTATTCTTTGACAATTTTTATAGTTTCTTTTTTTTGTGATTCTTTTATTATCCATATTTGAATAAATGGTATCGTTATCATAATTGGCATCATATATCTGACTAAACCATTTACAGGTGAAGCTATACACACTAAAATCACACAATATAATGGTGACAATAATAAGAGTTTTTTCTTCTTTTTATACCATAATACTAAAGTATTAAAAATTAATATGCAACTATATGTGCCACAATTAAAGAAAATTCCTATAAGTGGATAATGTCTAATAGTATTGATATTCTCAATGTTTTTTTTAATTTTATTCTTATTTTTTTTACTGTTTTTTAGTTTAAATCCTAATTTTTCCAGTCCAATATCATTAATGGTTAGTTGCGCTACATCATCTTTAAATTCTTTTTTATTTGGATAAAAGTAGCCATATGTAGAATTTATTGTGGCAGATATATATGATTCTGGATGCTTAAAAAACATCTTTGTCCATATTATAAAATAATTAATTAAATCTTTTGTAGTAGATTTTTCTTTGTAATAAATCTTAATATAGTCAATAGTTTCTGGATTATAATTATTTTTTATATTTTCTATATCTACTAACTTTTCAATAGCTTTCTTTTCTTTTTTAGTAATTTTATGATTAACAACATATCTTGCTGTTTGTTGTAATGGTAATGATAATGTTTCTCTTATACTTCCTTTTTTAATGGAATATATATTCGTGATGATTGTGTTAAATGATATACATATAATAACGCTTATAATCATACATTTTATGAAGTTATTTCTTTGATTTTTCTTAAATGAAATATATAAAAAAGGAATAGATAATAAAACTATATGTATACCATTATTTCTAAAAAGAATTGTAAATATAGTTGCCAATGAATATATAAACCATTCTTTTTTTGTTAGTACTTCATAATAGTTTAATTTAATTGTCATTATCATAAATAATAAAAAGAAAATTGAAAACCATACATCTTTTACACAAGAATAAAAATTAATTGGCCATATGGGAAATAGAGCAAATAATAAAAACAGAATTATTTTTATTGTTTTATTCTTTGTTATTTCATATATTGTAGTTATGCTATAACTTATAATTATACACGATATAATCATCTGAAATATATTTGATAAGAATAATCCAAAATTATCATTAAAAAGTAGTTTTCCTAGTTTCATAAATGTTCCATATATTATTGTAGGTAATATTGGATGATGTTGTGTCCATTTTATTTTTCCATAAAATTGACCTATTTCAAATAAGGAATCAGCATTCATTGTTCCAGGATAAAAAATTATAACATACGGTAAATACAGAATAAATAGAAATATTGCCATTAAAAACACATTATTAAAACTTTCTTTTTTACTTTTTGATATATTAATATTTTCTATTTTTAAAATTAGTATTTTCAATATATTTCTAATTAGAATAAATAATCCTATAAATTTGATAATTGATAGTATCATAGTTGTTTTACTTGAAATTATTAAAGTCCAATCATTGGTATTATAAAAACTATCACCTACTATAAAAATAGTAGTATAAATTATAGATCCGATTGTTGTTACCTTTAATAGTTTTTTACTTTCTATAATTGAATATATTTCCTTATAAAAAATATATATTATAATAATTAATAACCAGATTAACACTCCACTTGTATTTTGAAATATAGAATTAATTTGTTTAATTTCATCATAATTATACAAATTTTTATTAAAATAAATTAAATAGAATAATGTAAAAATACTATAGATTAATATTTTAATTTTATTCTTCATAGTTGTCTCCTTTTTAATTGTCATTTTTATTTATAATTTCATAAATTATGCAATCTGAATCTTGATAAATTTTGGAAAGTTTATAATTGTCATTTTCTTTTTCTATTTCATTTCGCGATAAAAGATATTTTACTTTTAAATCTACTAACTTCGATAATGGAAGCTCTACTTTTACTGCATCTGGAAGTGGACTTTCTATATGTACTTTATCATCTTCACTAAACTTAATTGTAATATGAGCATACCTATTGTATACATCTTTATACTTACCTTGTTCATCTATTATTTTCCATTTTTTCCAATCAGGATAAAAATTAACAGCATTTAATGCTTTACCACCATTTGCTAAAATATAGCTTTGATATATTGGGCTATCATAACCTATCCAATATGACGATTTATCCTCTACTGATTTTTTTTGAATAAATGTGGCTGATGGATGATTTTCAATATCTGATATACCTCTAACAACAGGATTTATTGCAATTGAAGCAAACATAATTACACCTAGCATCAAGGATAAAGACATTTTTTTCATATTATAGTGAAATCCTAAAAGAATAATTGCAAATAAAATGATTTCTAAAATATATGCATAAAATGGTAAGTAAGATAGTTGCTCTTTGCTGATTGTTAAAAAATATATTAAACAATAAATAAATGTGCAACATAGGTAGTACTTTGTATTTATTTTTTCTTTTAAATTTAGCATTATATAAATGCTCCATATTGTAAAAAATACTGAAATTATTCCAAGAATCATTTTCATCCTGTTGATATAGGAAAACAAAGTTATTTTTGCAAGCCATTTTGGAAAACCTAATAACATAAATGACCCATAAACTGTCATAATTATTACAAAAGCAATTCCTATAATATAATTTCTATTTTTTTCTTTTTTTAATTTTTTAATTAGTACGGGAGATAAAAAATAGAAAAATAGCCCAAAATGAAAATATGTACTAATTTCAGATAGATTAGAATATGGAATTTTTGATTTATACGATAGAAAAATCGTTGTTAAATCTGTTAATAAATCTAATATTTTGCTATCTCCTCCTAGGGAAACTCTGCTACCTGGATAAACTGTGTTCATTGATGCTAGTAATGCATCTAGGTTGTTATATAAAAAATAGAATACAAATAAAGTAGTTAAAATTAAAACTAATAAATATCTTATTATTTGTGACTTATCTTGAAATATTTTTATTCTATCTCTCATAATTAAAGCTAGTAATATTATTGCCATAAATATTCCTAAACCTATTTGAAATGAAGGAAATAATGCAATAACAAATTCTGTTATAATGCATGCTAATATAAATACTAACATATTTCTTATCCACATTTTTTCATTTGATATTAGATGATATGTACCAACTAATAGCCCCATACTCCATAGTATTACATCTGGCATATGAGGAGCAAACCACCATTGTGTCGATGGTCCATAAGCTATCATAAAACTACCTAAAATACTTAAAACTTTGTTCTTTTTTGTCAGAAAATAAAATATTTCAAAAGCAAAAGCGAATAAAAGAATTTGTTTCATACACCAATACCATGATAAACCATATTCTTTTCCTAAAAATATGTATCCAAGATTTAATGGTTTAAATAATAGCGTTAAATCTTTAACTGGAGCATTATAACCTATAATCATATTTTGTCCTGATATACTCATATAGTGATTTATTTTATTAAATTTATTATATGTTTGATTTATGTAGTATGGTGTTAATACTTCAAATTCATCCGAACGTATCCATCTAAAATCACCATATAAAATTGTTTTTTCTTCATGATTTTTATTTTGAAAGAATTCACTATATACAGGAATAGAAGAACCATGAAGTTTTAGTGATATACAGAAAATAAAAATTATAAGATATAGTAAGTATCTATATTTTACTAACATATCAATGATTATATTGAAAATATTTTTTTTCATAAATCTTAAAATATTTAATATCATGAAAATAATGGCAATTGCTGTTGGAATGATATTAAAAGAAAAATAGCTTGTATTTATTCCATATATTACCATTATAGTAATTGATATTATAATGAATTCTATTATATCTTGATTTTCTTTCAATTTTTTCATATGTGATATTCTCCTTTAATAGGATTTTAATTATACCTCTTCAGCAAATCCTTTTTCTAGCTTTCTAAATACAACTATACCAATTAATAATAAAAGAAGACTCCCAATCAAAATAATTAATAGCATTGTTAAATTTGGTATATTTTTGTTATATAAGATATCTCTATATGAATTAATAATAGTTGTCATTGGATTCAATTTTAATATCCATGCTTTTGACCCAAATAAATCTGTAGAGTATAAAATTGGGGTAGCATAAAATAGCATTGTGACAAAGAAATTTATTAAATATTCTGCATCTCTAATATACACATCAATTGCACTTGTTATTAGAATAATACCTAACAGTAGAATATACTCAGTTATTACTACCAATGGTAACAATAAAATATACCAACTAAATCCTATCCCACTAAAGAATAAGAAAATAAAAATAATGGGTAATGAAATTAAAAAATTAACCAAACCAGATGTAGCAACAGATATTGGTAATATTTCGCGTGGAAAATAAACTTTTTTGATAATTCCAGCATTTCCTAAAATTGTAAATGTACCCTGAGATATTACTGTTGTGAAAAAATTCCAAGGTAAAATTCCAATAACAATGTAGGTTACATAATGTTCTGGCCCACTTCTTAATATAAATGGAAAAACAATTGCGTATACTAATGTCATTAAAAGTGGGTTAACAAAAGACCATAGAACACCTAAAAAAGATCCTTTGTATTTACCTCTTATTTCTTTTTTTATATTACTTTTTAGTAATTCTCGGTATTGGTATAAATTTTTCAACATATATTAACCACACTCCTTTAAATATTCTTCAATAACTTCAGGAGTTTTTCCATCCATTTTAACTTCACCAGAATGAATCCAAATAGCTCTATTGCATAAATTTTTTATAGAGCTTAGTGAATGACTAACTATTACAATTGTTTTGTCACTATCTCTTAGCTCTTTTAATTTAGCAAAGCACTTATCCTGAAAATGTTGGTCACCAACAGTTAATATTTCATCAATTAATAGAATATCAGCATCTACATTTATTGCAACTGAAAAAGCCAATCTCATATACATTCCTGATGAATATGTTCTAACAGGACTATCTATGAAATCACCTAATTCTGAAAAATCTATTACTTCTTGTATTCTTTTTTCTATTTGACTTTTTGATAAACCAAATATGGAAGCATTAAAATATATATTTTCTCGTCCGGTAAAATCCGGATGAAAACCTGCTCCTAATTCTAATAATGATGTTAATTTTCCATCTATTTCAATTGAACCTTTTGTTGGATAAATAATTTTAGTCATTAATTTTAATAGAGTTGATTTTCCACTACCATTTACTCCGATTAAAGCGACTGTTTCTCCTTTTTTTATGTCTAGATTAATATTTTTTAAAACCGTGCGACTATCTGCTTTCTTATGATTCCAAAAAACTAATCTTTCTTTTAAAGTACTTGGTTTGTCATAAAAAAGTTTAAATTCTTTACTCATATTCTTTACAGTTATCGCACAATCATCTGTTGTTTTTGTATTCTTTTTTGTCATCTTTATATCCTTTCTATAGTATTTATTGCTTTTTGACATACTGCTTTTATGCCATTCTTTACCTTTCTTTTGACTCTTCTTAATTTTCTTCTTTGACTTCCTCCTCCAGCAATAAAATTTGGCTTTCCTAATATTTCTTTTGCTTTTTCTGCTACTTCTTCACTCGCTTTTACTGGCTTTTTTGTATATGATTGTGTAATATCTAACTTTTTAATTTTATCTTCTCTAAATAAATTATTAACAGCTTCCACAAATTGCTCAAAACCTTTTTCTAATGGATAGTTTTTCATGTATTCAATTCCTGTTTTAGACATTTTTGCTAATTCTTTTTCATCATCTATTAATTCTAAAATTGCTGTTGCAATAGCTTCTGGTGAAGCTTCAGCTAATTTTATTCCATTTTCTGGAAAATCATATAAGTTATTTTCTCTATATATCTCAACAACTGGCAATCCAGCCGCCATCATCTCAAACGGTATTCTTGAAGGGTTTGAAGCACTTATACAAAAACCTATTTTACACTTATTATATAATTCATTACATTTTTCAATTGGAATAATTCCTAATTTTTCTGCTTCAAAATCAGGTGTTTGTTTTGTATTAGAACCATATAAATAAATTTTGACATCTGGTCTTAAAGATTTTACTATTTTTAAAGCTCTTAACCCTAACCAATCACATCTTCTTGGTTTTTCTGGTTGAAAAATATAGCAAATGGCATTTTCTTTTTCTATATTATCTAATTTTTTATATACGTTTAAATCTGCACAAAAATCAAAATATTGACTACTTAATCCATATTCATCAATCATCTTATGCGATAACCATTTTCCTATTGTTATTGGACTGTATCCTAAGCGATATGAATTTTCAGTATTTATATAACCATCTCCCATTGGTAAAAACCATGGTTCATAATCTTGAATAAAATAGGCTTTTTTCTTACATTCCATATTTTTTACATATTCAATAGTTGTCCATCCTGTTGCAAATACTAAATCATATTCTTGTCGAAGCACAGCTCCCACATATACATTAGCTGCACAATATCCATAATAATCATCAATTTTTTCTTTGACAATTTTGTCTGTTGATAGATAATCTTCTTCTACATAAATATCGCATTCATATCCTGCTTTAACCAAAGCATTAATATTTTGAATAATAGTTCTATGTCCACCTGAACCTTTTCCAGGATGTGGTATTACCCAAGCTATTCTTTTTTTTCTAATTTTCTTTGACACTTTTGAGTCCATGAAATTTCTCCTTCTTCTCTGATTAAATAATTGTTCCATTGTTAAAAAATATTTTTCTTTTATGTCATCTTGTATTCTACATATTTCTTGATATTCTATATCATCTTTTACTACTGTTGATACTGATTTAGAGTGTTTTCTAAAAAAGTTATATGGTTTACTAGAAAAAGCAATATTCCCTTTTTCTAATAATTTATAGTAAACGTACCAATCTCCAGCAACTTTAAAATTTGCTGCTTCATCTAATATTACATCATATTTTCCTTTTTTCCAAACAATACTCGAAACATTTAATATCGTATTCACACTGCTTAAGTATTGTTTTACTTCTGCTTCACCAGAATTAATAAATGAATAATCCCAATGGCTTGAATTGAAAATATTGTACAAATCCTGTGAATTTAAGTTAGTTATTTTATTAGTTTCATCAATTCTAGCACTTTCTGTATACGATAGTATTACCTTCGAGTCTTTCTCAAATCCCATCATTGCTTCTGCTAAAAATCTTGGATCTGAGGTATCATCTGCTTCAGCAATCCAAAAATAATCTCCAATGGCTTCATTAATTCCTTTTTTCCACTGCTTAAACACACATCCACTATTTTCTTCATTAACAATAAATCTAGTTTTTATGTTCTTTATTGTTTCTAATTTTTTTTGTATTACTTTAACACTATTATCTGATGATTTATCATCCAAAATAATCAATTCATAAATTGGATATGTTTGTCTTAAAATAGAATCTATTCTTTCAATTATGTAATCTTGATAATTATAATTTGGTACAATTACAGATACTTTTTTTACTTTTGTATCAATTTTGTCGTAATTCAAATCATATATATTTAATGTCTCACCTATTTTCATTTATTGATTCACATCCTTTAACAAATATTCATTATCTTTTGAAAAATTGTCATTATAAAATGGATCGTGTTTTATTAAATCTTTCCATTTTTCGTCAATTAAAGCCCATTCTTGTACAAATCTTTTTTGTTTTTCTGGTGATGTATCTAAACCTCTTGATTTAGACTCATAATGATATAATTCAACATTTGGTAAAAATATATTATAGTATCCTTTTTTTAAAATCTTTAAATTTAAGTCTACATCATTAAATGCTACTTTTAATTTTTCTTCTAAGCCTTTAACTTCTTGATACTTTTTCTTATTAATTAAAAGGCACGCTGCTGTACATGCACTATAATTATAAGGAATCTTTAATTCATATTGAGGAGAAATATAATTTCTATTTTTGGCATAGTGAGCATGACCAGCTAAGCCTCCTTTTCCCATGATAATTCCGGCATGTTGAATTGTTTCATCAGGAAAAATTAATTTTGCTCCTACTGTTCCAATATGCTCTTGTTCTGCATATCCTAACATTCTTTCCAACCATTCTGGAGTAATAACTTCTATATCATTGTTTAGTAATAAAACATAATCTCCTTTTGCCATTTTTACAGCCTCATTATTAAGATAAGAATAGTTAAATTCACATTCAATTCTTTTATACCTAAAATTGTCATACTTATCTTTATATTCTTTTAGTAATTTAAACGTTTCTTTTTCTGAACTATTGTTATCAATAACAATAATTTCATATTTTTTATAAATTGTTTTTTGATAAATTGATTCTAAACAATTTTTTAAAATGTCTGCATGATCTTTTGTTGGTATTATAATAGATACTAAGGATTTTCCAGTAGGGATATATTCCACAATATTTGTTATATTATCTGGATTTGTTGTTATCTTAGCTTTAATATTTTTCTTTTTCAAATATTTTTCTACTAGTTCTTTATTATTTTCTATATTTCCATCATCGTGATATAAAATTTTAGGTATGTGTAATATTTTATATTTCTTATCTAAGAATACTAGCAAAATGCTATAGATATCTATTGCTTCTAATTTTTTGACTATTTCTTTTAAAAGATTTGTTTTGATAATATAGCAATTACCAATATAGTTTACTCCTAATAAAGTATCTGGGGAAAAATCTGGTTTAAATATTGGTTTACAAAAATTATTATTTTCTTTTGTATCATTATCAAAGTAAATTAAATCATATTTTTCTTCTAAATATTTGTTTACACTATTATAAAAATAGTCACTTAATTCTATTTTCCCTTTTTCTAAACAAATATAATCTGTTGTAGTATTCATAATAAGTTCATTATAATCTTTATTCGAAAGATTAATTACTGTAATATTTTCACTTTGTGATTTATCTTTTTCTAGATATTGATTTTTTAACCATAAAGTGTATTCACTATTTATTTCTGGATTATATAAAGTTACTTTCGTCTTTTTAAAAATTATCATTTTTAGGTATTTTTTCCACATAGTTGGAGGTACTAAAAAATGATATTCTCTCCATAGAAAACTAATACCTCTTTTTGTTTTTTTTAAAAATTTAATTATTTTTTTTAGAAATATAGATGATTTTCGCTCATCAATATTATAAATTAATTTTCTTTGATTATTTTTTTCAAGATAAATTTCTGCTCTTTTTATTTTTTTACTGAAAGATAATTCCTCTTTAAACCCATAATTGTTATCTTCGATCTTCTCATGAAAATTCATACAAATATCATATCTAGATTGATATTTTGATACTACTTTTTCTTCATCATTTGAAACAATTATTATTTTGTAATTATTATCATGTACCCAACCATTAATAAATAGAATATTATTATTTGTTTTGTATTCGTCTATATTATATTCCATGAATTACTCCTCTTTTTTATTTATGTATTTTATCATAATAATTGATTAATTTCCATATTTTACGATTTTTTATTTCATCGATTTGATTACTAATATATTTATTTTCTTCTTTTACATGTCTTATTTCACTTTGATAATTATCATTAACTTCTTGTAATCTTATATTATTTTCTTCCAGTGATAATAAATAATTATATAATCTATTGATTACATCTCTCTCTTTTAATATATTCATTTTTAATTCAATTCTTAATTCTGTATCTTTTTTTAATTTATTGTATATTTCAAAAGCAGGATTTTCATTTAAAAATATCACTTTATCACCAATTCTTTGACTATTAAAATAGTGTATTTTTAATTTTTTTATGTTGTTTACTTTTATACTATTCAATTCTATGTATGGAATTTTTGATAATTCTACTACTGTTTTTTCCGAAGTATGAGGCACTTTTAAATTTATATAGTATTTACCATTTTTACATTCAAATTTATCTGAAAAATCATAATCAATATTATATTCTTTATTATCATCAAAATATACTCTATATGAAGATATATTTTTTTCATTACTATGTAAATTACAACTAAACCAGTCATTATCAAATATTTTCAAATTAATCCAATGAACAGGCATTTTAGTTTTAGAAATACAATAATTAAATGATAATTGATCTCGGTGACTGTATTTAAGGATCATTTGAAACCACAAATTCATTGTTTCAATCACTTTTTCATTTTTAGGCCTTTTAATATAAACTCCACTCTCAATTAATCCGTTATTAAAATCATAATTTTCTTTTTCATAAAAAGAAAGTATTCGTCTTATGTTGTTTTTCTTTTCTTTTCGCATTCTTATACATTCATAGCATTCTTCTTTTATATTATTTCTGGATGAATGCTTAAAAGCTGAAAAAACATCTTCTTCTCTAAGATACTCTGTTATAAACTCAATAATAGATCTATCAAATCGTATAGATCCATCAATCCATACTGCAATATCATATTCATTTACTATTGGATGTTCTAATATTTTTATTTTTCTAGCTAATTGAATGTTTGATAATTTTGAATCTTCAATATATATTACTTTCCAAGTATTTGATTTTATATTATAATTATTCGTAAAACAGTAGTAATCCATTTTTTCTATTTCTTGTAATTCTTGGAGATTATCATAATCACCTGTGATACATGTATAAACACATATTTTCTTATCCTTCATTACTAAAAACTCCTTATCAAAAACTTTACTTACCTCTCTATTCTTAAGATAATTATAACATAATATTTTTTTTAAAGTCTATCATAAATAATTTGATTATCTATAGGATTGTTTTTCAGCAAAAAAAGTGTTGTATTCAACACTTTAAATACTCAATTCATTTTATAGATTACTTATGAATAAAAAATGCTCATATCAACATATCCATTAATTCCAGTAACCCTTCCTTTAGATGTATATTGCCATCCTTGAAAATTCCCAGGTCTATCTGTTACAGCATAATTAGCAATCCAAGTAGTAAGGTTTCTTAAATATGAAGTATTTAATTTGGTATTTAAAAAATACGTATAAGTATATAATTTAGCTGATGGGCATATTCCAACAAATCCTTTTACAACTTCTTCCCATTCAGCAGTTGATAAATGGGCAACGATTCCATTTTCTTCTAAATCAAAATAGATACCTAACGACGGATTTCCCTCAAATTTTCTTAATACTTGATTTGTAAAATCACCATAAAATACTCCTTCATCATAATTTTCTGCATAACTATAGATATAAACTCCATATGGTATATTCAATCTTTTTAATTCTTTTAAATTCTTTTCAAAATAGGGATCCAATTGTGAAAAGCCAGCTCCTGCAGCAATTCTCAATATAACACCATCAATCTCTCCTGAATTCCAAACTGCATCCCAATCAATATTTCCATTATATTTTGAAACGTCGATTATTAGCTTAACATCTGAATATTGTAGTTCTCCATCGGCAGTAAATTCATATCTTTTACCAGCTATTTTTGCAATATATTGTGCCCTACTTCCATCAGAATAAAAATAGTAAGTTTTATTATCAATTACTCTCCAACCTGTTTTAAGGATTCCATTTTGATCAAAAGAATACACTTTTCCTTCTATCTCAATATCTCCAGTTTCAATAATTCCATTTTTATTAGTGTAGTAGATATTACCATTAGGAGTGGTAGCCCAACCAATACACAGCTTTCCACTATTAACTCCAAATAAATATTTTTTGTTATCTATTAAAGTAACACCCTTTTGTAATATTCCATAATTATCAGCATAGTATTTATTTCCATTGTAAGTAATCCAATTTTTTTGGATTATTCCATTGTTATCAATAATATATGTTTCCCCATTAGGTGCAGTTGCTAAACCATTTTTATATAGTTTTCCGGAACTAAATCCATATAGATAGTCTCCATCATCTAATTTCAAAATTCCTTTATACATCCCATTCTCATCAAAATAGTATTCATTATTTTTATATTCCTGCTTTCCATATAAAATTTTTCCATTGTTATCTGTTAAATAAACTTTTCCATCTGGGATGGTCGCTAATCCATTTTTATATAGTTTTCCGGAACTAAATCCATATAAATAGTCCCCATCCTCTAGTTTTAGAATTCCTTTATACATTCCATTCTCATCAAAGTAGTATTCATTATTTTCATATTCTTGCTTTCC
>CADBNY010000030.1 GCA_902796215.1 uncultured Erysipelotrichaceae bacterium
CACCTCCTGCATTCATGTGATTTGCTATTAAAATAGTATTAGGGCTATTGTTATATAGACTTAATACTTTTTGTACTCTTTCATTTTTTGGTAAATATATATCTTCTTCTCTTGTCATTTTTGCGGGTATTCCTAATTCTGTTAATCGATTGTAAATATACTTTGATATTTTTAAATTTAGATCTTTTTCTAGTAATCCATTTCCCACTGCTCCACTATCTATTCCTCCATGTCCTGCATCAACAATAACTCCCTCTATCATGATATCACCTCTAATATAGGGTATGAATATATCTTTTTTTTGTCACAAAAAAGGAATTAAAAAAGCGACATTGCTACATACCATTAGTTTGTAGTTTTGTCGCTTAAATTAGATTCAAAAGAGAATTTCCTTTTGTCAATTATTATGGCTATGCTAACAATGTATCGATACTATCTTAAAGATTTACTATTTACTTTTCTAATTTTTTCTTTAAATCATTTATTGCTAATGATCTAGCGCTTACACTATTCTTTTCATCTGAAGAAAGTTCGGCCAATGTTAATCCGTTTGGTAATTCAAATATTTCATCGAATCCAAATCCATTATTTCCTCTGCATTCTTTAGAAATAAAACCATTTAAAATTCCTTCACCAACTATTTCTTTTTCTCCATCATAGTAAACTAAATTGCATATAACTTGAGCGCTTCTATCTTCATATTTATTTACTGCATTAATTAAATACTCATTTCTCATTCTATCGGTAGCATCATCACCTAAAAATCTATGTGTCATAACACCAGGAAAACCAGCTAAACAATTAATACATAATCCAGAATCATCAGCAATAGTTTCTTCATGAGATATTTCATATATTGCTTTGGCTTTCTTCATTGCATTACCTAAAAATGAATCTTGATCTTCTTCAATATCAGTATTTATGTTTTTATCTTTTAATGAATAGATTTCATAATCTGCTAATATTTTTCTTATTTCTTCTAGTTTTCCTTTATTGTTTGTTGCTATAACCATATTTTTTTACCTTTTCAATTTTTTTATTATCTAAAAAAGATTTTAGAATATTGATTACTTCATCTAAAGATGAATTATAAAATCTCCCTGCGCATCTATTTTCATGGCCACCACCATTACATGATATAGCCATAGATAATATATCTATATCGCATTCAATTAATTTTTTAAATTTAATGAAATAATTATTCTGAATACCTATGATAAAAATACTTACAGGATTATCTTCTGTTGGTTTTGTCAATTCATCAAATTTTGGGTGTTTAATCAATGGCGTTATATCTGTGTCACTAAATAATGTATATATCATACAATTTTCTATATTTAAATCCAATGTTCCTATTTGTTTATAAATTATTAATTGTTCTTCAGATAATGCACATACTTTATCATATATTTTATTTTTATCTATTGTGTTTAATCCTAGATTATTTATAATTAAATGTGTATTTTTAGATACATTTCTTGTTAATCCGGCAGTATCAGATATAATACCCATATATAAGTTTTTTAAAACGTCCCTTTCTAATTTATTAATATCTAATTTTTCAGCTAGAATTTCACATGTAGAAGAATAGGCTGGTTCAATTATTCTATTTTCTAATGGAATATCTAGTTCTTCTCTATTCTTATCATGATGATCTATTAAAAATCTTTTGTCTTTAGAAATTTTATCAATTAATTGTACACCATATGTTCTATCTACTTCATTAACATCACAAACATATACTGAATCAAAATCTATGTTTTTTACATCATCAATTGAATAATATTTTATGTCACCATGCAAATTTTGAACTAATTTGTTACTTTCAAGTACTAAATAAACATCATTATTATTAGATAATTTTTCTAAATATTTTGCAAGACTACTAGATGAACATATTGCATCATAATCAGGTGATTTGTGTGTTAATACAACAATTCTATTTTTCATAACCATACATCTCCTTTTAAAGGTTTAAATTTATATCTTTGACTTGGTCTATATCCGTTTTTTTCATTTGTGGAAGTTTCAATTTTCTCACAATATTTAATAATTTTTTTTCTAAAATTAGATTTATCTACACTACAGTCTTTTATTAATTCATATACAATTCTAACATCTTCTAATGTAAAACTAGAACCCATAAATTTAAATATAATATCAGTACTATCAATATTATTTCTAATGCGTTTATAACTAATTATTAAATTCATTAATGTTCTTTTAACTTGCTCATCATCTATTTTTATATCATGTAAATATTCAATGTTATTATTATCTTCTAATTCAATAGTTTTATATTCATATTCTTTATTATCTAAAACAATTACACTATTATCTTTAATTTCAAAGTCTACAAGTTTATAGTCTTCTTTTAATTTACTTATATTATCAATATTTGTTACACCTAAATAGATAATATCTATATCATTTTTATAATCCATTGTGTATACTTGCTCTAAATGAAAAGTGTTACTACCAATAGTACTAGAAATGCTGTTTTTAACTTGTTTTTTTATATCATTCCCTTCAACATTAATTGTGGGAAGTTCATTGTTGTTTTTCACTAATACTTTTAATTTTTTTACATCATTTTTCCGAATATTATCATTTTTTTCGCTGTCTAATATAAATATACAGCTTACTAGATTTATTTGCATATTCAAGCACTCCTTACTAATAGTATTTGAAACTTCTAAAAGAAAACAGGAAAAGTTCTCAAGATGTAAGTATTTAGTTTTCCCTTCTTTTTTTAAATATTTTATATTTTAACTTTTCTTTCAAAATTTTGCAATAATAATTGTTTAATATTTTTTCTAATTTATCGATATTTAATTCAAATCTATCAACAAGTAGAAAGTTTAAATAATCCTAATCTTTGTAAATATAAACTGGCTTTATTATTTATTTAATCCTTGTTCATCAATCAGTTTTTTAACCTTTTTTATTTCCTCTTTTAATGATAAGCCAGTACAATCTACCATAAACAATTTATCACTCAATAATTTTTTTTGTTTCATATATAAATATGTTTCTAAATACAAAAGATTATAAAGATAAG
>CADBNY010000031.1 GCA_902796215.1 uncultured Erysipelotrichaceae bacterium
AATACCAGAAGAAAGAAGATTAAATATCATAAAAAGAGGAACTACAATAATAAAAAATATTCCTGAAATAGATATAACAGATTGTGAGAAAATAAAAAGAAAGCCAGAAAGTGAACTAACAGAAAGCGAAAAAAGAAAAATTAACATACTTTATGTTGGAGTTTTAAAAGTATTAATAGATGAAATTTATGAAAAGTATAAAAATATCAAAAAGGAAGAAAAAAAAGAACAAAAAGTATTAGAAAAAAAGAAAGAAGAGGTATTATATGTTTAATTTAAAAGGAAGAGTAGCTGTTATTACAGGAGCAAGTTCAGGACTTGGAAAACAAATGGCAAAAGGTTTTGCAAAACAAGGAGCAGATTTAGTTATTTTAGCAAGACGTATAGAAAGACTAGAAGAACTAAAAGAAGAACTAGAAAAGGAAAATGTAAAAGTATTACCTATCAAATGTGATGTAACAAGTACAGAAGATATTAATAATGCTGCTAAATTAGCAGAAAAAGAATATGGAAAAGTAGATATCTTAGTAAATTGTGCAGGATCATCAAAAGATAAAGGTGTTCTAGAAATGAATGATGAAGAATGGGATTTTACGATTGCTACAGATGAAACATCAGTATTTAAAATGACTAGAGCATTTGGAAATATTATGAAAAAAAATAATTATGGTAGAATAATTAATATTGCTTCAATGTATGGTATGGTAGGAAATTCAGAAATTCCAACAATTGCTTATCATACATCAAAAGGAGCAGTAGTAAACTTTACAAGAGCAGCAGCTGCTGAACTTGCACCATATAATATTACTGTAAATGCAATCTGCCCAGGATATTTCTATACAGAATTAACAACAGAAGTATTAGATACAGACATGTTTAAAGCTTTTGCAAATTCACATGTTCCAATGAAAAGATATGGAAAAGAAGGCGAATTAAATGCTGGAGCAATCTTTTTAGCAAGTGATGAAGCAAGTTATGTAACAGGAGTAATCTTACCAATAGACGGCGGATATACTGCAGTATAAAAGAACTGTTATCAATAATAATTTATTAAAAATGGCTTTTTTGCCATTTTTTTTAATAAGAAAGTTTATAATTGTCTATCCCGTTTCTTCTATTGATTCTTAGAAATATTTTATGATATAATCTCAATGTATTATATAGTAGGATAGGAGAATTTTATGGCACATGTTGAATTTAAAAATGTATCTAAAGTTTATCAATTAGGAGAAGTAGAAACAAAGGCTTTAAATAATGTTTCCTTTGACATTGAAGAAGGAGAATTAGTAACAATAGTAGGACCCTCAGGATCTAGAAAATCAACTTGTCTTAACATATTAGGTGGTATGGATAGTGTAACAGAAGGGCAAGTTTTCTTTGATGGTAAAGAAATTTCAAAATACAATGATAAACAATTAATTGCCTATCGAAAAAATAATATTGGTTTCGTTTTTCAGTTTTATAATCTAATTCAAAATTTAACAGTAAAAGAAAACTTAGAACTTGCAGCTAGTAGAACAGATAAAAAACAAAATCTTGATAAAATACTAGAGCAAGTAGGGGTTGCTTGAAAAAAAGGATAATTTTCCATCACAATTATCTGGTGGAGAACAACAGAGAGTATCTTTAGCAAGAGCTCTAGCAAAAGCTCCCAATTTATTACTATGTGATGAACCAACAGGAGCGCTTGACTATGAAAGTAGTAAACAAGTTCTAAAACTTATTGAAGAAACAAATAAAAAATATAATGTTACCACAATTATAATTACTCATAATGAAGCAATTACTCCAATGTCGGATAGAGTAATAAAATTTAAAAGCGGTAAAGTTGTTAATGTTGAAAAAAATAAAAAAAGAAAGTCAATTGATGAGTTAGAGTGGTAATTATGAAAGATAATAGATTGATTACATTAAGTTTTAGAAAGATAAAAAAATCACTTAAAAGATATTTCTCGCTAATAATACTAAGCTTGTTAGGAACAGGATTCTTTATTGGTATGAAAGTTTCAATGCCCAATTTATTAGTATCATTAGATGACTATTATAAAGAAAAAGCAGTATAGGATATAGAAATATTATCAACAAATGGACTAAATCAAGAAGATATAAAAGCATTAGATAAATTAGATGAAAGCTTTAAAGTATATGGCCTCCATTCTAAAGATGCTTTATTTAATGATAAAAATCTAGACTCCAGTGTTATTAGAATAAAAGAATTGAACAGTAACGTTAATAACATTCTTTTACTAAAAGGTAGAATGCCCAAAAATAAATATGAAATACTTATTGATGAAAAATATTTATTAAGTAAAAATGCAAAAGTAGGAGACACACTAGAATTAGCATTAGATAAAGATGACAAAGATCTAAACGTAAAAGAATTAAAAATAGTAGGTATTATTAATAGTCCACTTTATTTAGCAACAGATAAGGGTAGTTTAAATAGAGGGAACACTTTATTAGGTAATGGTGAAGTAAAATACTATGCATATGCCTTAAAAAAATATTTTTAATGTAGATTATTATACTGAAATATATATCGGTACAAATAAAACAAATATAGATTTAACAAACTCAGAAGAATACAACGAAAAAGTAAATGAAGCGATTAAAAAAATAAACAAAATAAAAGATGAAAGAATAAAATATAGATATGAAGAATTAAGAAACATAGCTTTAAAAAGGATTGAAAAAGAAGAGGAAAAAGTAAATATCGAAATAACTAATTCTAAATTAAAATTAGATGAGGTAAAAATTGGATTAGATCTAGCAAACAATGAAATTACATCCAAGAAAAAAGAACTAGATTATGCCTACAAAGAATTACAAAATAAACAAAATGAAATAAATACGATGGATGCTACTATCATAAATGCTGAAAGTGAATTAGAACAAAATAAAAGATTTTTAGATGAAAATAAAAATAAGATTGATAATTATGATCAATATCTAGCTATTGCAATTAGAAATAAAAATCATCAGTTAACAAAAGTGATTTACTATTTTTAATAGCAAACGAGAATAATTATCAAGATACAAAAGAAAAATTAGATATCGCAGAAAATGCAGGAGTTAATTTATCTAATATTGGAATTATTAAAGAACAAATTAAAAATTATGGTATTGATCCAGATGGATCATTAATTGCTAATTTAAATGAATTAGAAGAAAACTTAAATCATATTTTAGAATTAGACAATGGTTATAAACTATATAATAATAAAATACTAGAAATAAGAAATTATAAAAGCCAATTAGAAACAGCTAAAACAGTATATGATAGCTATTCAAAAGAATATAATTATGGTAATAAAAAATATCAAGAAGTATTACAAGAATATAATGAAAATTTAAATAAATATAATGAAGCTTTAATCGAGTTAACAGAAAAAGAAATGGTTGCAAAACAAGAATTTGAGAAAGCAAGAATAGAAATAGATAAGAGTATTGTACCAGGAACTTGGTTAATAAAAAATAGATTAGATAATATTGATTATTCAGGATTTATTGATAGTATTGAAAGTTTAAAAAGAATTGCTTTTATTTTTCCAATTATATTCTTTATTGTATCCATTTTTATTAGTCTATTATCTATGGCTAGGATGGGAATTGAAGATAGAAAAGAAATGGGCACGCTAAAAGCCTTTGGTTTTTCAAAAATAGAAATATTAATGCCATATATTATTTACTCTTTATCAGCAACACTTATTGGAAGTATTATAGGAATTTTTATAGGTATATTTGTCTTCCCAACAATAGTGTTTAATGTATATGCAAATTTATATGCCTTACCAAAAATGATTTATGGTAATATTACTTTCGTTTTAATATCAGGAGTATTAATATCAGTACTATGTATAGTAGGTTCAACAATAATATCAATAGCAAATATTTTAAAAGAAGAAACAGTTTCTCTATTAAGGCCAATTGCACCACCTATTGGGAAAAAGATATTGCTAGAAAAAATTCCTGCTATTTGGAATAAAATAACATTTGAAAATAAAGTAACTTTAAGAAATATCTTTAGATATAAAAGAAGAGTAGTAATGACACTAACAGGTATAGTTAGTTGCACAATGATTTTAATATCAGCTTTCCTAATTAGAGACTCCATTACAACTGTTTTAGATAAACAATTTAATGTCTTATTTACTTATAACTCAATGGTTTATCTAGATGGAACAAAATTGACATATGAATTAGATGAAATCTTTAATGATAAACATATAAAAGATATTATGTATGCCAATTTAGAAAGAGTGAAGGTAAATAATAATTCAGTTAATCTATTAGTTCCAAATAAAAAAGAAGAGTTAAAAGGATTTTTCAATTTAATAGATAATAATAAAAAATTAGAATTAACAGATAACAGTGTAATAATAACTTCAAAATTAGCTAGATTATTAAAATTAAATAAAAATGATTACATAACAATTAAAACAACAAATAATAAAGAATACAAATTAAAAGTATCTGATATAACAGAAAATCATATAGGTAATTATATCTATATGAGTAAAAAATATTATCAAGAAGAAATAGGATTACATAAAATAAATATTGCTTATCTCAAATTAGATAATCCAGAAAATGAACATAATTTAGTAACTAAATTACTAGAAAAAAATACCAATATATTAAGTTATTTGTCAATTAATAATAGTATTGCTATGGTAAAAAATATGTTTACATCATTAAATAGTGTAGTCCTTATTGTAGTAATATTTTCATTATTATTATCTATTGTAGTATTATATAGTTTAGCTTATATCGTTATAAGTGAAAGACAACGAGAAATAGTAACCTTAAAAGTGTTAGGCTTTGATGAAGAAGAAGTAGATATGTACCTTTTAAAAGAACAAGCAATTATAATTATTATTGGTATCATTTTAGGTCTTATTGTAGGCATTATTTATTCATTAATACTAGTTGATACTTTAGAAATAAGCATGGTAGAATTTAATAAAGAATTATTATTTAGAAACTTTTTAGTATGTATTATATTAATGCTTGTATTTGCTAATATAGTAGGTCAATTAATTCATTTTAGATTAAGAAAAATCGATATGATTGATTCATTAAAAAGTATAGAATAGAAGGTGAATTATGAAGAAAAAAAAGATTAGTTATTTAACCTTATTTAGTGATTTATATATTTTACTTTGTTTTTCATATCTCATATATGCTTACTTCTATGGTTTTGAAAGAGTGGGAAGAGCTAGTTTTAGTATCATAAACATATCAGATAATATAGCTCTTACAATAGGTATTTTAGAAACAGTATTATGCTTAGTATTTGCCTTTTTATTACATAAATGCAATTTAAAAAGAAATCGATATATATTAATGATATTATGTATTATAAATATAGTTTATAGATTAATAAATGTAATATCAATTATAAGTATTTTTAATATGTTTATGATTATTTTAAATCTGTTTTTATTTACAATATTAAGATTTTATAAATAACTTAAATTATAATACAACCTAAAGAAGTGATAAAACACTTCTTTTTAATATAGAAATATATTTTGATAAATAATTTGACTTTTTAATTTCTTTTCAATAGAATTAAAATAGATATAAGAGGAGAGAAATATGAATATGGATATAGAAGATATATTAATAGAAAAAGCAACAATAGAAGAATTAAAAAAAATACCATTTTTAAGTATAAGTGAACTAGAAGAAAATACTAAGATTTTAATTATAAAAATAAACAATGAAATTGCTGCTGTAAGAGCATACCAAGAAAGCTATCCTTTTACAAATAAATTATTCTTTGCAGATCATATAAAAGAAGATGAAATTCTAAAGAGTGAGATAAGAAATATATTTTATAATGCTACAAGATTTAAAGGACTAGATTTAACTTCAGATGCAATAAGAAAAAAATTAGAAGAACTAAAACAAGAATTAATAAAAGATGCCAATTTACCACCAGCAAATAGTAACCAAAGATTAGAATTTTCACAAGATATTAATCTCATCTCAGAAAAAATCAAATGGCTAGAGTTTTTGTTAGAATGTAAAATAAAACAGGAAGCTGAAAAACAAAAAATGGAAAAAAGTCAAGAAGGGAGAAGGCATTAACAAAATAAATTTTTCTTTTGTTATTTGTTATAGGAAAAGAACATGATATAATAAAGCCAATGGGAGGAATAATATTATGATGAATCAAATAAATGATATATCAGAAATTAACCAAGAAAAAATAATAAATCAAATTAGATGTTTAGGAATTGATATGATTCATGAAGCAAATAGTGGACATCCAGGAATTGTTCTAGGGGCAGCGCCAATTTTATACACTCTTTATGCCCATCATATGAATATCGATCCAAAACACCCTGATTACTTTAATCGAGATAGATTTGTAATGTCAGCAGGACATGGATCTGCACTTTTATATTCTGTTTTATATATGGCAGGATATGACCTTACTTTAGAAGATTTAAAGAATTTCCGTCAAATAGATTCCAAGACTCCAGGACATCCAGAATATGGAGTAACAAAAGGAGTAGATTGTACAACAGGACCTTTAGGGCAAGGAATCGCAACGGCAGTAGGAATGGCTATAGCCGAAGCAAATTTAAACGCTCGATATAAAAATTTGATTAATCATTATACATATGTGTTATGCGGAGATGGAGATTTGATGGAAGGAATCTCTTACGAAGCTTGCTCTCTAGCCGGAACTTTAAAATTAAATAAGTTAATTGTTTTATATGATTCTAACAATGTTTGCCTAGATGGAAATACAAATAATACTTTTACAGAAGATATTTCAATGCGATTTATTTCCCAAGGATGGAATGTCATCACTGTAGAAGATGGAAATAGCTTTGAATTAATAAATAAAGCTATAGAAGAAGCAAAACTAAGTGCAGAAAAACCAACACTAATTGAAGTAAAAACAACAATTGGAAAATATTCTTCACTAGAAGGAACACATAAAGTTCATGGAACTCCTCTAAAAGATGAAGATATCACTAAAATAAAAGAAACATTAGAAGTACGTGATATTCCTTTTGCAATCAGTCAAAAAGAAATAGAAGAATTCCAATACATTATTAATGAAAGATGTAAAGGCTTAAATCAACAATTTGAAGAAAAATTATCTCAAGAAGAAGAACAAATTCAAGAAGAAATAAGATATTTTTGTAGCAAAGAAAAAAATATTGAGATGAAAGGATTATTTTATGATGCTCCAGAATCAAAAATGGAAGCCCCACGAGATACTTCATCAAAAATATTGAATGCGATTGTTCAAAATTGTCCTTTTATGATAGGAGGAAGTGCCGATTTGTTTTCATCAACAAAAACATATATTAATGATGGAGGAGATTTTCAGAAGGATAACTATTTAGGAAAAAATATTTATTTTGGAGTAAGAGAACATTCAATGGCAGCAATTAGTAATGGACTAGCTCTATGCGGTTTTCGGCCATATGCATCTACATTCTTATCCTTTAGTGACTATTTAAAACCGTCTCTTAGATTAACTTCTATGATGAACCTATCAAATATTTATATATTCACTCATGATTCCATTAGCGTAGGAGAAGATGGACCAACACATCAACCAGTAGAGCAATTATTAATGTTAAGATCAATTCCAAATTTAGATGTTTTCCGCCCAGCAGACGCTAACGAAGTAATAGGCTCTTATAAAGCTATTCTGGAGAAAAAGGAAGGACCAAGTGCTATTATTTTATCAAGAAACACTGTGCCAATTTTAGAAGAAACAAAAGCTAACGAAATTGAAAAAGGTGGATATATTGCTCTAGACACTATGAAGAAACCAGATGGAATAATTTTATCATCAGGAGAAGAATTACACTTAGTATTAGAAGTTGCCAAAAGACTAAAAACAAAAGGAATTGAAATACGCGTAGTATCAATTCCAAACTTAGGAAGATTCTTAAATCAAGACGAAGAATATATTGAAAATATTTTACCAGTAGAAGTAAGAAAAATAGTAGTAGAAACATCATCAAGCTTCTCATGGAATAAACTAATTTACAATAGTAAAAACTTAATTACTTTAGATGAATTTGGTGCAAGTGGAAAACGCGAAGATGTCTATAAAAAATATGGATTTGATGTTGAATCATTAGAAAAAAAAGTAGAGGAACTATTAAAATAAGTAAACCTCTTTTTTTTTCTTTATTTATATAAAAAAAGATGATAAAATAAAAATATAATAAAAGGTAGGAAAATGTATGACTAAGAAATTAATCTTAATTATTTTATCATTTATTTTTATTATTCCAATATTTGTAGAAGC
>CADBNY010000032.1 GCA_902796215.1 uncultured Erysipelotrichaceae bacterium
AGAACACACGCAAGCATAAAATGATAAAAAAACTAGATTTTACAACATCTAGAGGAGATTTTTAACTAGCAACTGTCAAACTAGGGTATACTGTCAACAAATAAAAATATTCATATATTATTATGACAAAATATGATATACTAAGAGTAATAATAAAGGAGTGTGATATAGTGATAGATAGCATTGAAATTGTAATAAAAGATAAAAAATATACATACAGCAAAAATATTACATTGCAAGAAATTTATATGGAACATCAAGAAGCACACAATTATCCTATTATAATTGCTAAAGTAAATAATAGACTAAGAGAATTAAGTTACAAATTAACAGAAAATTGTACAGTAGAATTTTTAGATTTAACTTCAAGTGAAGGAAACAGAGTACATATAAGTGGTTTAATATTTGTTCTTATTTATGCCGTTAAAAAATTATATGGTAAAGATGCGGACATTAGAGTTAGACATTCTCTAGACAAAGGAATTTATATTCAAACAACATTTAAACTAACAGAAGAAAAACTATCAAGAATAAAAGAAAAAATGAAAGAAATTATCAAAAAAGATTTACCAATTAAAAGATTAATGATAGATCGTTTTGAAGCAATAAACTATTTTAATGAAATAGGGGATACTGTAAAATCAAAAGTCTTAAGATATAATACAGATAATTATATTTCATTATATCGCTTAGGAAATATTTACAATTACTTTTACAATTTAATGCCACCATCAACAGGAAAAGTAAAAGATTTTGATTTGACTTATATTAAAGGAAATGGATTTAATTTAAGATTTCCAACAGTTCATATAAATAATAAAATTCCAAAATATGTACATCACCCTAAAATGCTAGAAGTTTTTAGTCGTTATAAAGAGTGGGCAAAATTAATTAAATTAGAAACATCAGTTGATTTAAATCGTGTAGTTTCAACAGGAAAAGTCAATGATTTAATAAAAATGGATGAAACAGTTCAAAGTAATCGCTTATTATTTTTAGCAAAAGATATTAATGATAGAAAAGATAAATTAAAAATAGTTTTATTAGCAGGGCCATCATCATCTGGAAAAACAACAACATCAAGAAAATTATGCATGTATCTAAAAATATTTGCTCTAAACCCAAAAACACTTAGTATGGATGATTATTTCTTAGAGCGAGAACAAACACCTTTAGATAAAAACGGAAATCCTGATTTTGAATGTCTAGAAGCAATAGATTTAAAATTATTTGATAAACAAGTATCAGCTTTATTAAAAGGAGAAGAAGTAACTCTCCCAACTTACAATTTCATTATTGGAGAAAAAGAATATCAAGAAAAAATGCTTCTAGAAGAAAATGATATTTTAATTATCGAAGGAATTCATGCCTTAGATAGTAGAATCTTAACAAATATTGGAAAAGAAAAAAAATACAAAGTATATATTGCTCCTTTAACAGAATTAAATATAGATAATCATAATCGTATCTCAACTACAGATAATAGACTACTAAGAAGAATTGTAAGAGACAATAGAACAAGAAACTATTCAGTAGAAAAAACATTGAAGCAATGGTCTAAAGTAAGAGAAGGAGAAGAAAAATATATTTTCCCTTATCAAGATGAAGCTGACGCTATGGTAAACTCAGCAGCTATTTATGAAATAGGAGTATTAAAAACATATGTAGAACCATTATTATACTCTGTTGAAAATACATCTCCATACTATGAAGATGCGAAAAGATTAATTAATTTCTTAAGATTATTTCTACCAATTCCTGCAGATTCAATACCTGAAGATGCTGTTATAAGAGAATTTATTGGAGGAAGTTATTTTTATGAATAAAAATATCCACAAAAACTGCGGATATTTATTTTTTTTCTTTTATATTTTCATTATTCTCTTCTAATAAACAAAACTCAATCATACTAATAATAACATTATTATAAGAAGTATTATTAATTTTAGCTATTTCTTCAATTTTTTTAGAAAGTTCTTCTTTTATGTACAAAGACTTGTAAATAGAACTTTCTTTTTTTTTTGTATTTTTAGGAACAAACATACTTTTATCACCTATAAATATTTTAATATGATATCATACTAAAAAATATATTAGAAAAATATACTAGAAATTTATATCAGATTATGATAATCTAAAAATAGAAAGGAGTGTA
>CADBNY010000033.1 GCA_902796215.1 uncultured Erysipelotrichaceae bacterium
AACATACATCTAATATTCATAGAGGAGATTATGATTTTGCAATTCAAACAAATAAATTGTATGATCATGTTCGTGATATTATTTCTAAGTTTGTTAATTGTGAATCTTCTGAAGTTGTTTATACAAGTGGTGCTACTATGTCTATGAATATGGTTGTATTTGGTTATATGAAGAATCATTTGAAAAAAGATGATGAAATTATTATTAGTAAGGCAGAACATGCTTCTAATATTCTTCCTTGGATGAAGTTGAGTGAGGAAATTGGGGTTATTTTAAAATATGTTCCTCTAAATGAAAATTATGAATTGACATTAGATTCTATTAAAAGTTGTGTTACATCTAAAACAAAAGTTATTAGTTTGGCACATGTTACAAATGTTTTAGGAGATGTGCGTGATATTCAAGCTATTGGAAAGTTTGCTAGAACTAATAATATTTTGTTTCATGTTGATGGAGCTCAGAGTGTTCCTCATATGCCTGTTGATTTTAAAAAATCTTATATTGATTTTTTAAGTTTTTCTGGGCACAAAATGTGTGGACCCACAGGGGTTGGAGTTTTAGTTGGAAGATATGACTTGCTAAAAGAAATGGAACCAGTTTTTTATGGTGGTGGAATGAATTCTTCTTTTGAAGAAGATTTAACTTACGAATTAAAGGATGTCCCTGTTAAATTTGAAGCTGGAACTCCTCCAATTGCTGAGGTTATTGGTCTTGGAGAAGCTATTAATTATTTGATGGAAATTGGAATGGATAAGATTCATGAATATGAAATAAAATTAAAGGAGTATTTGCTATCTAAATTGAAAGATATTCCTAATTTAGTTATTTATAACAAAAATATGGATAGTGGTATTTTAGCTTTTAATATTGATGGTGTTTTTGCCCAAGATGCATCTATTTATTTAAATCATTATAATATTTGCGTTCGAGCAGGAAATCATTGTGCTAAAATGTTGAAGGATGAAATGAATATTAAAAATACAGTACGTGTTAGTATGTATTTTTATAATAATTATGAAGATGTAGATCGATTAGTTGAGGCATTAAAAAACAGTAAAGATATTTTTAATGTTGTTTTGTAGGAGGATGATGTATGGATAATAACATACGTAGAGAAATTATTCTTGATAATTATCAAGAACCTGTAAATAAGGGATTGATTGAAGATGATAGTTATTTGAAAGCTAATATGAATAGTGAAAGTTGTATTGATAACTTGGATTTTATGATTAAGATTGAAAATAATATTATAAAAGATATTCGATTTGATGGGGAAGCTTGTGCTATTAGTACTTCGGCTACATCTATTATGATTCAAAAACTAATTGGAAAGACAGTTGATGAAGTAAAAAATATTTTAGAAAATTACAAAAATATGATTCATGAGAAATCTTATGATAAGGAAATTATTGGAGAATTGATTGTTTATGATGAAATAGGTAAGCAGCCTAATCGAATTAATTGTGCTTTATTACCAGCTACTGCTGTTGAAAAAGTACTGGAAAAGTTAAATTAGTACTTACTTTTATAGGGTAAGAGGTGATAAGAATGGAAGTTGTTGGAATTAATGAGAAAAATATTAATATTATTTCCAATGTAAAAAATGAAGATAAATGGATTAGTGATTATCGTATTGATAGTTATCGAAAATTTGAACAGTTAGAGATGCCTTCTTTTGGTCCAAAAATTGATTTGGATTTTTCAAAAATTATTTATTATAAAAATAGTGAGAAAGACAAAAAAATTCAGAATGATTGGAATAATGTTTTAAAGCCTATTGTGGATGAATTAGATTCTGTTGGTGTTCGTGAGTCGGAAGTTCATATGGGTGGTATGGGTGTTCAATATGAGAGTGAAGTTATTTATCATTCAATGTTAAAGGAAATAGAAGAGAAGAAAGTTATTTTTACTTCTATTGAAGATGCTATGAAGAAATATCCTGATCTTGTAAAAAAACATTTTGGTAAAATTGTTAAAAATAATGAAAATAAATTTGCTGCTTTAAATGGGGCTGTTTTTTCTGGGGGGAGTTTTATTTATGTTCCACCTAATACAAAATTAAATCGTCCATTACAAAGTTATTTCCGTATTAATAGTCGTAATATGGGACAGTTTGAAAGAACTTTAATTATTGTTGATGAAAATAGTGATTTACATTATATTGAAGGGTGTACTGCTCCAACTTATAGTGAAAGTAGTTTGCATGCAGCTGTGGTTGAGATTTATGTTGGAAAGAATGCTAAATGTCGATATTCTACAATACAAAATTGGGCTAATAATGTTTATAATTTAGTAACAAAAAGGGCTTTAGTAGATGAAAATGGTACGATGGAATGGATTGATGGTAATATTGGTAGTAAAGTAACAATGAAATATCCTTGTTGTGTTTTAAAGGGTGATAATTCTAAAGGAACATGCATTACTATTAGTGTTGCTGGAAGCGGACAAATTCAAGATACTGGTGCTCGAATGATTCATGTTGGCAAAAATACGACTAGTAATATTGTCTCTAAAAGTATTGCTCGAAATGGTGGTAATGCTACATATAGAGGTAAAGCTTTTATTGGATTAAGTGCTATTGATAGTATAGCTTCTGTCAAATGTGATACTTTGATATTAGATGAAGAATCGAAAAGCGATACAGTTCCTGTTAATCAATGTTTTAATTGTAGTAGCAGTATTGAACATGAAGCGACTGTTTCTAAGATTAGTGAAGATAATTTATTTTATATGATGAGTAGAGGAATTCCAAAAGAACGAGCAATGGACTTGATTATATTAGGATTTATTGAAAAATTTAGAGAAGAACTTCCTATGGAATATGCAGTTGAGTTAAATCAATTAATAAAAAGAAATTTTTAAGAAACTTTTGATAGAGTTTCTTTTTTTTTTTGAATTTTAAAAATTTCTTTAGAAAAAAATAAAAATTCTTTCTTTTTTATTATTAATTATGTAAAAACAGCAGTTTGATTCTTTATTTAAATTATTATAATATACCCTCCGAAAGGAGGTGATCTATGCTTAATCAAATCATTCTTGTTGGAAGACTTACACGAGATATTACTGTTCATAAGTCAGATAAAGGTAGTAAAGTTGCGACAATTTCTTTAGCTATTCCTAGAAGTTTTAAAAATAGTGAAGGTGTTTATGATACAGATTTTATTGATTGTGTAGCTTTCGATAATATTGCGAATAATACAAGTGAATATTGTAGTAAAGGAGATATTGTTGGAGTAAAAGGAAGAGTTCAATCTAGAATTGTAGAGAAGGAGAATAAAAAGGAATATGCTATGGATATTATATGTGAGAAAATTACATTTTTATCTAGTAAAAAATCAGAAGCAATGGAAGAAGAGAAATAATAACTCTTCTTCTAAAACTATTTTTATTTTAGTACTCATATTTAAAATATTCACAAATGTATTCATTATTCTTAAATACTTTATAATAATTTACAAAAAATGCCTCAAAACTTTATTAATTTTTTCAAAAAAAGTAGGTGTACTAAAATAAGAATATAATAATTAAACATGAACATAATAAAAGCATGAAAAATAATAAGTATTTAAAAATATTATTAGTTATTTTAACTTAAAAATAATCTATCAGCAATGACAGATATAATTGTTTTAATATTGTATATAATTATGTAATATTATATAATTAATGAGAAAGATAAATAAAATATATAATTTTTAAGGAGTTATTTTAGGTGAGTAAGAAAATATTAATGGTTTTATTTTCATTGTTCGGTGTATTATTTGTAGCGGGCTGTGGTAAACATGGAAAATTACACGAATATGATGACTTTATAAATTATGTAAATAATTTGCAATGTGGAATGAACGATAAAAAATTAGATTGTGGTTTGGAAGGAAAATATGAAGTAATATCAAATAAAACAGAAAATATAACTGAAGAAGATATTAGGTATAGTCATGGGGTTGTAGGCTCTAAAAAGAGAATTCTAACATTTGAAATTAAAAATACTAATTTAACATTTGATGTTTTATCTAGATATGTTTGTACAGGTGACATTGACGGAAGTTGTTTTGATTATACTTATCAATTGTCAGATAATTTTCACTATAAAGCATTTGAATACTATCTTAATGAGTATAATAAAAAAGTTGATTTTGATAATAAATTACAATACTATTCACCTGGAATGGGGAAATATTTTAGTGGTTGGTTTGATATTAAAAAACAAAGTGAATTAACTTATATTATTAATTATATGAATGGTTTTTTAGATTATGCAAATAGTTTAAATTTTAAATTTATAGATGATTATGAAAAGTTTAATATTGAATTTACTGAATATAAATATGAAAATGGAGCAAATTATAATTTATCAATCTATTTTGATATAGATGAAAATGGACAATATACATATAAATTTAGAGATGATTATTATCCAAGCGACGAAAAATTAGAGACATATATTTATAATTATATGAATGCAGAAAAAATTGTGTTTAACTAAAATATATGTATCACCATTTACCATTAATTAAGTAAAAAGGTGAGTACAATATAGAATTGTAGAAAAAGATAATAAAAAGGGATATGTTATGGATATTATATGTGAGAAAATTACATTTTATCTAGTAAAAAATCAGAAGAAGCAGATATTTAAAATGATGCAATAAGTGTAGAATTTGGACTATTGACTAGTGTTGGTTGACAGTCTTTTATTTACTTCTTATTTTAGAACATGTTATAATTTTTTTAAGGTTGTGATGATATGAATAATGTAATTGTACGTAATTATAAAGATGATGATTTAAATGCTGTTAATGAATTGTTGAAAAATTCTTTTTCTATTGAAAAGGAAAGTTTTGATGATCCTGTTTTTTTTGAAATTGTAGTGGAAGCAAATGATAAAGTAAGGGCATATTTATTGCTTACTAAAGTACTTAATCCAATTGAGAAAAGACACTATTTTTTGGTAGATTATGTGTGCGTTTCTGAAGAATATCGTAGACAAGGATTTGGCAAAAAGTTACTTGATTATGCTTATATGATTGCTAAAAGAGAGAATGGTATGTATTTACAGCTTACTTGTAGTTATTTTCGGATTGCTGCTCATCATTTATATGAGGCTTGTGGATATGTAAAGAGAGAATCTGATATTTATCGAAAGGAGATTATATGATATTAGAGATTATAAATAAAAAAAGATTGGGAGAAGAGTTAAGTTATGAAGAATTAGATACTATCTTTAATGGTTATTTAAATGGGGATGTGCCCGATTATCAAATGTCTAGCTTATTAATGGCTATTTGTATTAATGGAATGACAGATAAAGAAATTTTTGATTTAACTAAGATTTTTATTGATAGTGGTGATGTTTTGGATTTTTCTGATGTACCTGGAGTAAAAGTGGATAAGCATTCTACTGGTGGAATTGGTGATAAGACAACGTTAGTTATTGCACCAATTGTTGCATCTTTAGGAATTCCTGTTATTAAAATGAGTGGTAGAGGACTTGGTTATACTGGTGGAACTATTGATAAATTAGAAAGTATTCCAGGATATCGAGTTGATTTAACAGATGAAGAAATTTCTAAACAAGTAAAAGATATAAATCTTGTTATAACTGGACAGACTAGTTCTTTAGTTCCTATGGATAAAGTTATATATGCTTTAAGAGATGTTACGGCGACTGTTTCTTCTATTCCATTAATTGCCTCTAGTATTATGAGTAAGAAAATAGCTAGTGGAGCAGATAAAATTTTAATTGATATTAAAGTTGGTAATGGGGCTCTTTTACAAACAAGGGAAGATGCGGAAAAATTAAGTGAGCTTATGATTAAAATAGGTAAAGAATATCAGAGAGAAATTCGTACTATTATTAGTGATATGGATACTCCACTTGGAAAATGTGTTGGTAATAGTCTAGAGGTTTTAGAAGCTATTGATGTATTAAAAGGGGTGGAAAAAAATAATAATTTTGTTAAGCTTTGTTATGAATTAGCTACTGAGATGGTTAGTATGGGACTTTCTATTTCTCATGAAGAAGCTTATCAAAAAGTTGTTGAAAGTGTGGATAGTGGTTTGGCTTATCAAAAATTTTTGGAATTAGTAAAAAGACAAAATGGTGATGTTAATGGAATAAAGGTTAGTGATAAAACTTATAATTTATGTGCGCAGTCATCGGGAACAATAAAGAAAATAAACGCTTTAGAAGTTGGTAAACTTTCTCTTTTGTTGGGTGCGGGAAAGGAAAATATTGATGATATAATAGATTATACGGTTGGTGTGAAATTAAATAAATTAGTTGGGGAGTTTGTAGAAAAAGGCGAAGTTTTAGCAACACTTTACGTAAACAAAGATATATTAAATGTTTCTGTTGATAGAATTTTTACGATAGATTGAAAAATTTTGTTTGACTTTATTTAATTTATGGTATAATACATGTATAAGGTAAGGTGAGTTTAATGGAAAAAATTTATATGGAAGAGTATAAGAAACAAAAACAGAAAAAAATTGATTTTTCAGTAGTATTATCATTTGTTGTTGCAATAATGGGAGTGTTTTCAGTTGCAACATTTGGAGTAGTTACGAATCAAGGGACAGATATTATTAGTTATGCAGCTCCTGCTGGGACACCAACGGGGGAAAGTTTTACATTTTATTTAGGTAAAACTACTGGTTCTCCAGCTCAACCTATTCAAGTTGTTAGTCATACAACAGCTAATGGACAAGGTGGGGATACGTTTGTAGTTCCATTGTATTATTCAGATTCTTCTTTCGAATCTCCAGTTTATTGTGTTGAGAAGACTTCTATTGTTGATGATCAAGTTGTTTATAACAGAAGTGTAGATATTGATGATTATGGACTTTTATATTTATTAAATAATAGTTCTGCTAATGGTATTTCTGTTACAGGAAAAAATAATCAATATTTGGAATCTTATGTTACACAGGCAGCTATTTGGGTTTATTTATATGAGAAATATCCAAATGATTCTAAACATACATTGACAGCTGCTGAACTTTCTGCTATTCAAAATGCAAAAAGTATTCAACCTACTGGTGGAGATGTACTTTCTGTTGAAGATGGAATATGGCAGTATATTAATAGATTAGTAGAAGATGCAAAAGCTGTTTCAGATGTTGCAAAATTGACAGTTACTAAAGCTAGTGATTCTATTGCAAAATCTGATGATTCTAAATTTTATCAATCTGATTTAATTACTGTTTCTGGTAATCCATCATCTTCTTTGAAGAATTTTGATATTGTTGTTTCTGGAATTGATGGTGCAGTTGTTGTAGGAGAAAACGGTGAAGAATTGAACGGAACTAATGTAGCAGTTGGGACTAAATTTAGAGTAAGGGTTCCAGCGGAAAAGGTTACTGAGAGTGTTCAAAATGTAGCTGTTTCTGTAAAAGGTCATTTTGATACATTATCTGGTACTTATTATGTTAGTGATGAGCGTCAAAAAGTAGTTACGGTTACTGGGGCTACTAAAGATGTTAGTAGTGGCACAGAAGTTGAATTTATTGGTACTCCTAATACAGGAATGAATGCTGCTCAAACAATTTACTTTATTGGTTTAATTATACTATTATGTGGTGTCGGCATTGTTTATGCGAATGCAAGACCGGTTAAGAGTAAACAGCAATAAAATTAAAAAGAGCCATATATTATTAATTGGCTCTTTCCTTATTTTTATGGGAATTATTTCTCTTTTTTGGAATAGTTTTATTCGTCTTCGTGATGAAGTTTATTCAGATATGAGAATTGCAATGATGGGTGAGGAAAAAGTTGATCCTGTTGTTGATACAATTGAGGATGTTCCCACTGTTGAAAATGTTGATAATGAAACTAATAATAATAGTTATGTTGTAGACTATAGTAAATATTTGGCAGTTTTAGAGATACCAAAAATTGGTTTAAAGAGGGGTTTTTATGATGTTGGTTCAAAATATAATAATATTCAGTATAATGTAACAATGGTACAAGGTTCTACATTACCAGATGTTGAAAATGGAAACTTAATTTTAATAGCGCATTCTGGTGATGCATATATTTCTTATTTTGCATATTTATATCGTTTAAGTGTAGGTGATATGATTTATGTTACTTATGGTGGTAGAAGATATCAGTATCAGCTTGTAAATATTTACGAAGTTGAAAAGAATGGCGTTGTTTCTATTCAAAGAAATCATGAAAGAACAACTTTAACAATGATTACTTGTACAAAGAATAATGATTATACCCAGTCTGTTTATATTTCTGAACTAGTTGGTTAGAGAGGGTGATAACGTGAATTTGTCTTTTTTAGAAAAATTTAACATAATATTTAAATACATTTTTTCTTCTTTTCTTTCAATAGAGATGTTCATGTTAAGCCTTTTATTATTTGTTATTTTAGTTGTTAATTTAAAGCGTAAAAATCATTTTGTGGAAAGATTATCTATTGGTATTTATATTGGCTTTCTTATTGGAATATTGATTAGTTATACAACGTATGTAAAGACTTGTGTTCATTCTTTTGCAAAAGATATTATGAATTATATTTATTTTCCATCTACTGTTGTTTATTTTTTTATTATTGCTTTTGTAACAGTTATGATTTTATGGACTTTGTTTAGTAAGAAAATGACAATGTTTAAAAAAATATTTAATTATTTCTTTTTTAGTATATTATATTTTTTATTTATGTCTTTTATTGCTTTAGCGGCATATGATGGAGTAGATTTAATAGATATTTCTAAGTTGTATCAAAATAATACGATTTTGTGTTTTGTGCAAATTAGTAATTTTATATTACTTTTGTGGTTATTATTTACTGGTTTTTATCATTTATATTGTTTTTTGAAAAAAAAATATGGTTAAACCATATTTTTTATTTGTCAATTACTGTAGCAAAATATTCTTCAAATGAAATATTGTGTTCTTTTATATATTTTGCAGCTTCAAGCCCTACATATCGGTAGTGCCATGATTCAAATTGATATCCAGTTTCATCTACTTTATTTTCTGGAAATCTTAATATGAATCCATATTCATGTGCATGTTCTTGCATCCATTGATATTCTTTTGTTCTTTCAAAATTTGTGTAGGTTTCTGTTTTGTTGTAAACATCAGCGGCTAGACCTGTTTGGTGTTCTGAATGTCCTGGCCTTCCAGAATAAGTGTCTGCATTTTCTTTTCCATCTTGAGCCACATATCTATTATATAAGTTTGTTTGATAATCATAACTTCTATAAGTAGACATGGCAATAATATTTAAATTTTCTTTTTTAGCAGCAGCGCTAAGACTTTCAAAAGCTTCTTTTGCTACTTTTACCATTTTCATATTTCCAATTGCATATTGGTTATCTATTAGTTCTAGATTTTCTGGAATGTAATCTTGTCCTACATTATAATATTTATTTACTAGTATTTTTTCTGTATTTTGATATTTTGCAGGTTGTGTTTGTTCATATTTTTCTAAATCTAAATTCATGTTTACATTTTTAATAATTTGTTCATTTGATAAGTTTTGATTATTTTTTTTATATTCTAAGTATCTATCTAGGTAATCATCTTTAAAATAATCTAATTTCTTATTTATGTTATTTAATTCTTGATATTTTTTTTCTTGCTCTGTTAATATTTTTTCTTTTTGTTTTATTTCTTTTTTATCTTTTATTTTAGGTTTTGCATTGTTTTTAGTTATTATTGATATTGTAATTCCTAATAGTATAAATACTATTAAAATTATTATTATATTTTTGATTTTCAATTTTGCTTTTTTTCTATTTTTCATTTTATCACCTAATTTATCATAGCATTAAATTTTTATTTTATGAATAAATTTTTGACAATTTACATAAAAAATTGATAGGAGGATTTATGAAAAAAATAGGAATAATTCTTTTTCTTTTGTTATTTCCATGTTCTGTGTTTGCTGAAGATTTTCTTCCAAACGCTAAGAGTGGACTTTTAATGGAATTTAGTACAGGGAAAATTATTTTTGAAAAAGAAAAAGACTTAGAGGTAAGTGTTGCTTCTATGACTAAGATGGTTGCTCAAATCATTATTTTAGAGGATATTAAAGCTAAAAAGATAAAATGGAATGATATTGTGACTGTTAGTCAAAATGCTAGCTCGATGGGAGGAAGTCAAATTTATCTAGAAACTGGTGAGAAAATGAGTGTTGAAGATTTGATGAAAGGAATTAGTGTTGCTAGTGGGAATGATGCAACAGTGGCTATGGCAGAATATATTAGTGGAACAGAAGAAAAATTTGTTGAAAGAATGAATCAGAAAGTTAAAGAATTGGGATTGGAACATACTCATTTTCAAAATTGTACAGGGCTTGATGAAGAAAATCATTATTCTAGTAGTTATGACATGGCAGTGATAGCTCGAGAATTGTTAATGAAATATCCCGAAATTCTTCGTTTTTCATCTATTTATGAAGATTATCTTCGAAAAGATACAGATAGAAAATTTTGGCTTGTAAATACCAATAAATTAATTAGTCAATATGAGGGAGTAGATGGATTAAAAACTGGACATACTGATGATGCAGGTTATTGTTTGGCTGCTACTGCAAAAAGAGATGATTTACGATTTATTGCTATTAATTTAGGAGAAAGTGACAGTAAAGTAAGAAATAAAGAAACAATGGATTTATTAGATTATGGATTTCAAAGTGTGAAGATGAAAACATTAAAGAAAAAGGGAAGTATTGTTAAAACTGTTTCTCTTTCTAAAACTGAACCAAAAAAAATAATTTATGTTTTAAAAGATAATTTAAATGTTATTGAATCGCCGAATGAGAAAAAAAATTATACTTATAATATTAAATTAAAAAAAATATCTTACCCTATAAAAAAAGGTGTTTCTTTAGGGATTATTCAAGTTAAAGATGCAGGTAAAATTCTTTCAAGTGTTTCTCTGGTTAGTAATAGCAACATTCGGTCATTATCTTTTTTTGAATTATTTCGGGATTCTATAAAGGGAGTATTATTTGGGGTCTTTTAGTATCTGCTTTTTTCTTTAAAAAAGGAAATATTTTTTTCCTTTTTTATTTTTTTTTGATATAATTACTTTTATAGGAAGGTTGGTAATATGGGAAGAAAAAAACCTTATAGTAGTGTTAAGAGCAGACGTAATTTTAATTATAGTGGTGGTCAAAATAAAGGAAATAAATATGTTGCTAGAAAAGAATCCTTTTTTAAGGAAAAGAAGTCTCTTGAAAATACTACTAGAATTCGAATTGATAAAGATCGATTAAATGATTTTGAATCCTTAGATACTAGTTTTTTAGAAGGAAGAAGACAAAAAAAAATAACTAGGGAGGTAAAATCTGAAAATAGAAGTAAACCTAGAAAAAGATATAATGTTTCTATTATTAAAAAATTTCGAAATGTTTTTTATTTTTTAGGTGTTTTATCTTTAGTAATTTTAATTATTGTGTTCTTTTCTAATAGTTTTTTATTTACAGGAAGAAAATCTGATAATATGAAGAAAGACATTGTTAAGGAGCAAGAAAAACAGCAAAAAAAAGAAAGTGAAATAGATACTAATTATTTATTTATAGGTGGATATCATACAGATAAATTTTCTTTGGATGAGTTAGGTTTTTTGTATCCATATGTAAAAAAAAGTAAAGAAGAGTTTTTTACTGATGATATTTTAGATTCCATGAAGGAGAATATATATGATTATAATCCTTCTCTCATATTTTTTGAGTTGGGTACTTCTGATTATGTGGATGGAAAAAGTGAGGATGAAATCTTAAAGAATATTGAGGATATTATTATTAAAACAAAGGACAATCGTCCTTATGCAGAAATTTATGTGGAATCTTTTTATCCTATTAATAAAGATGTAGAAGATTATGATGATGAATTATTTAAAGACAAAGATAATAAAGATTTGATGGATTTTAATAAAAAAATAGAACGTCTTTGTAAATCTGTTCATGTCCATTATCTTGATATTTATTCTGAACTTGTTGAAAAAGACAAATTAAATGATGATTATACAGATGATGGTGTACATTTGAATGAAACTGGTTATAAACGATTATTTAAAGTTATTAGAAAAATTGTAGATAGTAAATAAATACTATCTATTTTTTTTACATATTTTAATAATTCATTCATATTATTAATTATGAAAGTGAGGAAAATATGGAAATATTAAAAGTTAGTAGTAAATCAAATCCAAATAGTGTAGCAGGAGCATTAGCTAATGTATTTCGAGAGAAAGGTGTTGTTGAAATTCAAGCTGTAGGTGCAGGAGCTCTTAATCAAGCTATTAAAGCTATTGCGATTGCGAGAGGTTTTGTTGCTCCTTCTGGAAAAAATCTAGTTTGTATTCCTGCATTTCAAGATATCTCAATTGATGGCGAAGAAAGAACTGCTATAAAATTAATTGTAGAAGCAAAATAGTGCTTCTATTTTTGTTTTTTATGTTAAAATATATATAGTAAGATGGATGGTGATTTTATGAATGAAGAAAAAAATACGATATACTGTTCTAGATGTGGTGCAGAAATGAGTGATAATTCTCGTTATTGTATGAAGTGTGGTAATTTGAATTATAATCATGATGCTAATGAAGGTATGCGACCTTTTATTGAAAATCCAGCTAATGAAACATATCAAGTTGGTTCTGGAAAATTTGCAGTTCAAAATAGCAATGATACATCTGTTCATACAATGATTGGTAATAATACTGGAAATAAAAAATTGTGTTTTTTATTTACTTTTTTTACTTATGTTTTGTCTCTAGGTATTTGTTTTTTATTAAACCATACAAATCTTACAATTTATTATTTTATTTCTGTTGTAGTTGTTTCATTTTTTTTCTTGTATGTTTATGCACTAGAATTAATTTTTATGAAAAGTAATAAAACTTGGTGGTCAGCTTTGATCCCTGTTTATAATGGAATGGTATTATCAGATATTACTTTTCATAAATCATGGATAGGAATTTTACTTCTTATACCTATTGTGGGGCAAGTCCTTTTCTTAATTCTTTTGTATCGATTAGGAAAAAGTTTTCGTTATAGTGGAATTCTAACAGCTTTATTATCAATTATTTATATTTTACTTATAGGATATGGTAATCATTTTTATGAGGGGCATGCTTTTACAGAATCGATTGATGATAATAAATTTTTAGAAAAGGAATATAAATATAAAAAGATATTTTTAACATTTATTTCGATTTGTTTAGTAATTTCTTTTGGGGTTATTGCCTTTTTTCATTCTTCTGATATAAAGAAGATAATAAAATCTTTTTCTTCTTACTATTATGTTTATGCAGCTAAGAGAATTGTTTCAAAAACCGAGAAAGCTTTTATAAAACAAAAATTTGAATGTAAGAAGAATACTTCTTCAGAACCAGATGCTTATTATTTTTTCTATTCTGATTTAGGAGATTATATTTATTTACCATTATATATGACTAGAGATTCTATTGAAGGATATGTTAAGGTGGTAGTAGAAAAAGGCGAATACCAATATTATGTTAGTTTAGGGGATTCTAATAAAAAAATTCCAGAAACTGAAATTCATTTTATTAACACTGATTCTGTTATTGATATGGAGTTTGAGGATATTGATCGGGATTCTGTTTTGTCGTGTGATATTTATTAGAATTGAAATTTTGTTTTTTTAGATTTTCCTTGAAAAATGTAATAGTTTTGATATATAATATCAATAAGTCGATTATTAGAACCAATAATAAGATGATTTAATTTTAGAGAATGTGTGGTTGGTGAAAACACTATTAAATACTTATTTATCTACTCTATAGATGGAGAAATCCCGGTTAATAC
>CADBNY010000034.1 GCA_902796215.1 uncultured Erysipelotrichaceae bacterium
ACAACCAGTAAATGAAGCAGCTAAGGATAGTTCTTCAGAGGAGGTAAAACCTGTTGTGGCAGAAGCAACGGTTACAGAAAAAAAAGAGCCAGTAGCAGAACAACCAGTAATTGAAGCAGCTAAGGATAGTTCTTCAGAGGAGGTAAAACCTGTTGTGGCAGAAGCAACGGTTACAGAAAAAAAAGAGCCGGTAGCAGAACAGCCAGTAAATGAAGCAGCTAAGGATAATTCTTCGGAGGAGGTAAAACCTGTTGTGGCAGAAGCAACGGTTACAGAAAAGAATGAGCCGGTAGCAGAACAGCCAGTAATTGAAGCAGCTAAGGATAATTCTTCAGAAGAAGTAAAACCTGTTGTGGCAGAAGCAACGGTTACAGAAAAAAAAGAGCCGGTAGCAGAACAACCAGTAATTGAAGAAGCTAAGGATAGTTCTTCAGAAGAAGTAAAACCTGCTGTGGCAGAAGCAACGGTTACAGAAAAGAACGAGTCAGTAGCAGAACAACCAGTAATTGAAGAAGCTAAGAATAATTCTTCAGAGACAAAAACTTCATCAGATGATGTAGTAATTGAAAGTAAAGCTGGTTCTGAATCGATTGATGAATCGAATTCATTTGATTTTGATTCTTTGCTTCCATTTAGAATTGGAGATGAAAAATTAGACAAGGAAACAACTTTAGAGAGTCCTGTAGCTTCTTTGGGTGAAGATATTCCTGGTGGAATTGTATTTTTAGCTGGGCTAGTTGTTCCTAAGGTAATTGTTGTTACTCTTGAGCAGTTAAAAAAATTGAAAAATTCTTGTAAAAGTCAGGCTGAAAAATTAAATTTTGAAACTGAAGTTACTTCAGAAAATTTAGAGGAGCTTATGTCTAATCTTCCTAGTTTATATGAAATAAATCCTGAAGAGGCTGAAAGATTGTCTGAAAAAATTACTGCAAAATTGCAAGAATTAGAAGCAAAAGATGAATAATTTAGTTATGATTTATATAAAAATTGTAACTATAAATTATGTATTTAGTGGGATTTCAAAAATTATTATTTATTTTCTATTAGGAAGAAATTTATTGTTTTCTTCCTAGTAGTATTTTAAATTTTTTATAGATTTGTTAAAGTGAGTTAGAAAAAAGGTTAAATGATGTAAAATGTTTTTTTTGTTTTATGATTAAAGTTATTGAGAGGAGAAGTTTTTATGCTTGGAATAGTTAAAAAAGATTTAACTTATTATGCAAAGATACTTTTCTTTATCTCAATAACTTTATTGTTTTATGGATTTGGCTTAAATATTTATGAAAGTAATAAATATATTGATCCAGTTGAAGACTTCACGGTTATTAATGATTCTGATAATGCTGTTTCTGTAAATACAACTGAAATCCCAGATGAAACTTCTATTGTTTCTGATGATGGTATGAATGAAAATTCTGATACATCAAAAGTTTATCCTGTTCCTAATGAGGAAGCTATTAATAAAAACTCAAGTGCTAGAGAGAATGATAATGCTAGCACAACTGTTTCTATACTTAATGAGGTTAATAATCAATTAAGAAGTGAAATTCAAAATGAGTTTGGAATTGCTATTCGCTATGGGGAAGAGACAAATAATTACTCTATAAATACAGAAATTGGTTTAATAAATACAGTTCCTATTTCTGATCCTAGTGTGATAAACAAACAATTAGAGCATTTAAAAAGTGCTTTGAATCTTTATCCTAATGGGATGTTTCAAGAAATAAAAAATGAAGGTATTCCTCTTACTGTTTTATTAATCAATAATTATTCAGATGGCAGTATAACTGGAATTACGGATTCTAGTTATACATATGCTAATATTTCTATTGCTGCAGTTCATCCTTTTGAAGAATCTTTTTTTCATGAATCTTATCATTATATTGAGAGATTTCTTCTAAAAAGGGGAGCAACATTTAACAGCTGGGATAGTTTTAATCCTTCAGAATTTACATGGGGAACTGTTTATAATGGTTATTCTTATTCTAATACTTTTTCTGAATCTGCACCTTTTGTTAATAATTATGCTCAAACTTCTGGTGCCGAAGATCGTGCTTCAACTTTTGAATTTATGATGGCCAAGAGCAAAGCTAGTTGTTTAAATTATGGAACAGTTGTTTGGAAAAAAGCTGATTATATAGCTAAAACAATTGATTATGTATTTGATACTGTTAGTCCTAATGTAGTTGAATATTGGGAAAGGTTTTTATATTAGAAGGTGATATTATTAAGGAAATTGTATTTAATGATTATTTATTGGAAGATGAGGATATTGAAATAGAGGTTGTTCGTGTTAAAGCGTTAATCATTAACTCTAGTGGTAAAATTTTGCTTGTTCGTAACAATAATACTTATCAATTTCCCGGTGGGCATAAGGAAGAAAATGAGTCTATGGATGATTGCATTATTCGTGAAATAAAGGAAGAAATTGGAATCTCATTAAATATTAAGGAAGAACCGTTTTTATGTATTTCTACTTATGATAATGATTATTTTGGAACTGGTCAAAAGGTTTTAAATAATATTTATTATTATCGTTTTTTTACTGATGAAGTTCCTAATTTTGAAGAAACTCATTATGATGAGTTAGAAATGATTACTAAATTTGATTTATATTATATTTATTTTGAATATTTGAAAGACTTTCTATTAAAAAGTATTGATGATGGTACTACAGATTCTGTTATTGCGAGAGAAATGCTTTGTGTAATAGATGAATATAATAAAAAATTTGGAGGATTTGTATGAAAATTTTAGTTACTGGTGGTTTAGGTTTTATTGGTAGTCATGCTGTTGTGGAGTTACTTGATAATGGTTATGAAGTTGTTGTTATTGATAATTTGTATAATTCTAATATTGATGTTGTTGATAGTATTAAAAAAATTACTGGAAAAGATTTTTCTTTTTATCAAAATGATGTATGTGACTTAGGAGTATTAGAAAAAATTTTTAATGAACATACTATTGATGCTGTTATGCATTTTGCAGGCTATAAAGCTGTTGGTGAATCTGTTAAAAAGCCAATTTTATATTATGAAAATAATTTAGTTTCAACATTACATTTATGTAAAAAGATGATTGAGCATAATTGTTTTAAACTCATTTTTTCATCTTCTGCTACTGTCTATGGAGAAGCTAAAATTCTTCCTATTACTGAAGAATGTGAAGTAGGAGGAACAACAAATCCTTATGGAACAACAAAATGGATGATTGAACAAATATTGAAGGATATAACTATTTCTAATCCTAATTTTACAGTTATGGTATTGCGTTATTTTAATCCAATTGGTGCTCATAAATCTGGGCTTATTGGTGAAAGACCGAATGGTATTCCTAATAATTTGATGCCTTATATTGTTCGAGTAGCAACTGGTGAATTAGAAATGTTAAGCATTTTTGGAGATGATTATGATACCCCAGATGGGACAGGAGTGAGAGATTATATTCATGTTGTTGATTTAGCTAAAGGACATTTAAAAGCCTTAGAAAAAGCTATATCTTCTCAAGGAATTTATTATTATAATTTAGGTACTGGTACTGGATATAGTGTTTTGGATTTGGTTCATAATTTTGAAAAAGTTAATCATGTAAAAGTTCCTTATAAAATTGTTGAAAGGAGGCCAGGAGATATTGCTAGCTGTTATGCGGATCCAAGTAAAGCCTATAAAGAGCTTGGTTGGAGGGCAGAACTTGGAATCGAAGATATGATGAGGGATTCTTATAATTTTATTTTAAAACAAAAGGATTATTAATAGGAGGATATTATGGAAAATGTAAAAAAAGAAAAAAATCATGGAGGTTTAATTGTAATAATTATTATATTATTACTAATATGTTTTTGTTTAGGAGGATTTATCTTTTTAAATAGGGAAAAAGTATTTGTTAAACGAGATATCACATCTACAAAAAAATTAACTAATAATAACAAAGGAACAACTGAAGAAATTAAAGAATTATCAGAAAAAGAAGCTAGAACTTTTATGGGGAAAATTGAAAATTTTAATACTTATCTTTCCAAAAAATATCCAATTGAAGATGTAAATAGTCTTTCTAATGATGAAGTTCTTCAATTTGGTGAAACTTTTCTAATTAGGAATATTTATACAAATGGTGGAATTATAGGTTTTTCTGGTGCAAGATTAAAAAATGAAATTGTTTCTTATTTTGGTGCTGATTATTCATTTGAATTAAAAGATATTCCTTGTCATGCTGGAGATGGTGTTTTATATCAATATAATGCTTCTAATGATGAATATTGGATGGTAGGACAGCATGGTCATGGTGGTCCTGGTGCATCAAGAAATAAGGCTTATTTTCAGGAGGGTATTTATGATAAAAATGCAGATACTTATACTATTAAAGTAAAGGTAGTATCTGCTGATGATTGTGGTGATATATGTGGACCAAGTTCTAATTTTTATGATGCTTTTGATTTAACTACGCCTATTTATAATGTACAAGATGATACGGAATATGATGTAGTCTATAAAGCTGTTTCTGATAAATTGTCTATTATCAGTTATACTTTTATTGGAAATAGTGATGGTGGTTATGGATTAAAATCTGTTAAATTAGGATAAGAGAGATTTGTTATAAACCTCTTTTTCATTGTGAAAAAGTAGTTGTTTTATTTGGAAATATTTTGTATAATATAAGTCGTTGGAGGGATAAGTATGGCAAAAAAAGAAGCAAAAAATATTCATGAAATATCTGTAAAAATTGAGGGGGAAGATTGGTTAAAGGCTTGTGATCAAGTTTTTTTAAAAAAACAAAAGACTGTTAAAGTAGATGGTTTTCGTAAAGGAAAAGTTCCAAGAAATATATATGAGAAAAGATTTGGAAAAGAATCTTTATATTTAGATGCTGCTAATTCAGTTATTTCTAAGGCTTATGATAAAGCTATGAAAGATTCTAAACTTGAGCCTGTAGCTCAACCAAGTGTTGATATTAAAAATATTGATGATAAAGGTGTTGAATTTGTTTTTAAAATTATTACAAAACCAGAAATTACTATTAAAAAATATAAAGGATTAAATATTAAACCTGAAAAAGTAAAAGTAACAGCTGAAGAAGTGAAACATGAAATGGGACATCTTCTTGAAAAGTATACAGAACTAGTTACAAAAGAAAATGGAACTGTAGCTGATGGGGATATTGCTATTATTGATTTTGAAGGTTTTAAAGATGGTGTAGCATTTAATGGTGGAAAAGGAGAAAATTATTCTTTAGAAATTGGTTCTCATAGTTTTATTCCTGGATTTGAAGAGCAAATGATTGGGATGAAAGAGGGAGAAGAAAAAGAATTGAATTTGACTTTTCCAAAAGATTATGGTGTAGAAGATTTAGCTGGAGCAGATGTTGTATTTAAAGTAAAAGTAAATGAAATTAAAGAAAAGAAAACTCGTGAACTAGATGAAGAATTCTTTGAAGATTTAGGAATGGATGGAATTGATTCTGAAGAAAAATTAAAGGATGAGATTAAAAAATCTATTCAGTCTCAAAAAGAAATAGAAGCTGAAAATAAATATGTTGATTCTTTGCTAGAAGAAGTTGCTAAAAATGTAGAAGTTGATATTCCACAAGAAATGGTTGATGAAGAAGTAGAACATTTAATGAAGAGATTTGAAGAGCAAATGAGAGGACAAGGAATTTCTTTGGATTTATATTATAAGTTTACTAATTCTACAGATAAAGATTTGAAGGCTCAAATGGAAAAAGAAGCTTATAATAATGTTTTATATCGCTTAATGTTAGATGAAGTTATGGATATTGAAAAGGTAGAAGTGACTTTAGAAGAGGCTGAAAAAGAGGTTGAAAAGTTAGCTGATAAATATGAAATGAAGAAAGAAGATTTCTTAAAAGAATTTGGTGGAATTGAATTAATTAAATATGATTTAAAAATGAGACAAGTTATTGATTTATTAAAAGAATATAATAAATAAAAATTTAAGATTACTTTTTTAAAAGTGGTCTTTTTTTTTGAAACGATATAAAATTTTTTTATATGTGAAATATATTGTATAAATCTTTTTGTTTTTAATTGAAAAAAATATAATTTCATTTATAATAGATTTCAGTATTAAAAATTTGGGGGTGAAATTCAATGAATATGGACGACAAATTGTTAGTTTTAGTTATTAATGATATAGTTATATTCCCAAATAATGAAGTACGAATTGAATATGATAATTCTTACGATAAACAAATGATAGAAATTGTGGATTCTGTTGAAAATAATTTAATGTTAATTGTGAATCCTATTGAAAAAGGAAATATTGATGTTACCTATTTTCCTAAATATGGTGTATTAGGTCGTATAAAATTAAAGATGAATGTTCCTAATGGAAAAACACGTATTATTATTGAGGGATTAAATAGGGTAGAGTTGTTTTCGGTGGTAGAAAACGGCAATTTCTTTCGTGCTAGTTACAAAGAGGTTATTATAAAAGAACCAGATGATAGTCAGAATTATTTTAAGATTCTTGTTAAAGCTTTGGAAAACTATATTAATAAAGTTCCTTATATGGGTAATGCAATATTAAGTCAATTAAGTAGTGTAAATACATTAAGTGAATTGTGTGATTTAATCGTTAGTTTTTTACCGATTGGGTATGAGGAAAAGAAAAAATATATTACTTTAGTTGATCCTATTTCTAGGGCAAAAAGTCTAATTCAAGATATGAAACGTGATTTGAAATTTGTTGAGTTAGAGCAGCAGATAGAAGCTGAGGTAGAACAAGAATTGAATGATACTCAAAAGGAATACTTTTTACGTGAAAAAATAAAGTTGATGCAGAAAGAACTTGGTGATAGCAATAGTAAAGATAGTGAAGTAGAACATCTTTCTAAAAAAATATCTAAGTTGAAATGTAATTCTAAAATTAAAGAAAAAATTAAGAAAGAATTAGAACGATATGATAGTCTTAGTAGTAACTCTCCTGAAATTGGTATGATTCGGGAATATTTAGATTGGATGAT
>CADBNY010000035.1 GCA_902796215.1 uncultured Erysipelotrichaceae bacterium
GGTCATGTTGTTTTTGTTGATCAACTCGATATTGATTCTCATGATGATAATGAAGCAACAAAACGTATTGAAAAGATTGATGACATTGAACAAGAAATTTATTCAGAAGATTCTTTAGATACAAATCAATTTGATAATGGAAAAGACAAAAATGAAAAAAATAATCAAGATGAAGAAGATGATGAGAATTTAGAAGAGATAAAAGATGAGGGGAATCTGTTATTAATATTCTTTTTAATATTGATTATTTTCATTTTATGTATTATTTTATTCTTATTCTTTTAATATATTATATTAAAGGATTGTAGTAATGTGAGGGGATGAGTATGATGGCAAAGAAAACATCTACTAATGCTGTTAGAAAAATCGATACACAGTTAGATCAATTGTTGAAGGAAAAAAGAACTCTTGATGATACTGCTAGTATGTCTAAAATAAATAATAAAATTAAATCTACTAATAAGGGAAATCATAAGAAGAACACAAGAAAAAAAGAAGTTATTGTTGTAGAAGAGAGAAAAAAGGTTTCTAAAAAGAAAGACACTGTTGTTGTAGAAGAAAGAAAAAAGAAAAAGAAAAGTTCTTCAAAGAAAAAGAATATTTCAAGGCAAAGACTTGATAATTTAAAAAGAGAAGATTTACATAATAAGATAGAAGATGTAAATATTGTTGCTTCTTCAGTTGAGGATATTATTTCAGGAATAGATAATCATCCTGTAGTAGATACTAAGAAAAAAGACACTTTAAATATTTTTGTTGATACAGAAGATTTTAATGAGAATTTGTATCATAGTGTAGAAGATGTAATAAGTGAGAACTTTTTTGAAAATGAGGAAGAAAAAGAACGAGATGTTTCTAAGAAAGATGATTTATATAATAAGATAGAAGAGGTAATTGATGATGTTTCAGTTGAAAAGTTTATTGAAAAACCTCAGAGTATTTCTCTCAGTGATGTAATTGTTCATGCTGATTCACTAAATACCAAAGAAGCAATAAAGAAATATTCTTTTCTTGATATTTTAGTTTTTATATTATTCTTTATTTTTTCAATCCTTTTTATTGTTTTTGTTGGTTTTATTATTTTTGTTTGTACATATTAATTTTTGTTAGCACTTTATTTGCTTGAAAAAGCAGTGTTGATTTTAATAACTTATTTATAATATAATGGTTATATAAGGGAGTTTTAAATATGGTAGATGTAATTATTCCGGCTTATAATGCTCATGGAACAATTGAAAGAGCATTACAGTCTCTTATTCAACAAATAAATAAAGAAGTTATAAAGGTGTACATTATAAATGATGGTTCTGATACCGATTATTCAAATATTGTAAATTCTTATTCTGAAGAACTTGATATAGAACAAATAACTATTAAAAATTCGGGCCCTGGTTTTGCTAGACAAAAAGGTTTAAATTGTTCTCATAATGAATATATTCTTTTTTTGGATGCTGATGATTATTTGTATGATGAATATGCTTTGATTAATTTATTACATGTTATAAAAGGTAATGATGTTGCAGAAGGTCGTTTTGTTGAAAGAAAAGTTGATGGGGATGTTATATTAAATCCCCAATATTGTTATCTTCATGGTAAGATTTTTAGAAGAAGTATTATAGAAAAAAATAAATTAAGATTTGATGTTAGAAAAAAAAATACAGGTGATATTTATGAAGATAGTTCATTTAATCAATTGTATTATTTCTGTTGTGATTCTGTTGGAACGACAAATAAAATAGTTTATGTCTATGAATATAATTCAGAATCACTTACTAAAAAGAACATAGATGCGGTTGCTAATTTGCATAATTTTATTGATGCAATGAATTGGTTAACACATGAAGTGAAAAAAAGAAATCTAGAAAGTGCTAATATTGTTTGGAATTATTGTCTTATGTGTTTTCATTGTTATTTTCATTATTTATTATCGCCTGAGGCGAATGAATTTGTTTTTAAGGAAATGAAACAAATAAAAAAGATTTATAAAAAGTATGAAAATGAAATTTCTTATGATGATCAATTAGCGATTTATAAGTTTTTTGATTTTCCTGTAATTCCTACCATAACCTTTTATGATTTTATGGATAAATGTGAGGGATGATTATATGGTTATAGCTATGTCTTGTACTAGGGATTGGTATCATTATTTAATGGTTGCTATTTATTCTTTATTAGGGTGCACTCGGAGTGTTAAAAAAATATATTTGATATTAGATACTGATAAAGTAGAGGAAATTGAAAATTTAGATAATATTAAAAAAAAATATAGTGATGTAGAGTTTGTCATTATTAACTTTAATAATTTTTTATTTAAAAAAATACAGAGTAGTTCTCCTAATTTGAATTCTATTTATAGTAATTTTTGTTTTGCTAAGATTATGCTTTCAGATATTGTTTCTGAAAATAAAGTTCTTTATATTGATACTGATGCTATTGTCAAACGAGATATATCTAATTTGTGGAATTATAAAATCGATGATTATTATATTGCTGGTGTTAAGGATTTTGGAATTTTTACAAGAGGAACAGAAGATGTTTTGGAAATTTCTAGGGATTATATAAATAGTGGGGTCGTTCTTTTTAATTTAGAGAAAATGAGATTAGATGGTGTTCAGGATAAGATATTAGCTATTATTAATTCAAGAGAATTAAGGTATCCTGATCAAGATGCATTGAATATTGTTTGCCATAATCATATATTAATGCTTCCCTCTATTTATAATCATAGTGATGATTTTTCTTTAGAAGCTAGAAATCAAGATTTGATAAAAATTTATCATTTTGCAGGTCCTAAAGATTTTTGGGTTACTAATAAATTATATGCAGAAGAGTGGTATGAAATGGAAGAAAAGTTTTGTAATGAATTTGGTTGGTGATAGATGTGGTTGATATAATAATTCCAATTTATAACACATATGATTTTATTGGTGAAACGTTAGATAGTATATTAAAGCAAACCTATATTAATAAAATTAAGGTATATATTATAGACGATTGCTCAGAAGAAAAAAATATTGATGTTTTGAGGCAATATTTTGATAAAATTGATATTACTTTATTTGAATTAGAAGAAAATAGAGGCCCTGGTTTTTGTAGACAATATGGAATGGAGTGTTCAGATTCTGAATATATTATCTTTATTGATAGTGATGATTGCTTTCTCGAAGAAGATGGTGTAGAAAAAATGGTTCAAGCAATGGAGAAAAATGATTATAATACATTGTCAGCTATTTTTACTGAGGATAAATGTGGAAAAAGAAATTCATATTATGTTGGTTATGATGTAATACATGCAAAAGTCTATAAAAGGAAATTTATAGAGGAAAATAATATTTGTTTTCCTTTTTATTATAATTCTGAAGATGTAGCGTTTAATAATTTAGTTATCTTATTTACAGATAATATTGGACAAATTGATTCTAATGTATATTTATATAGGAGAAGAGAAAAATCTCTTACAGATAATTCTAATTATGATGAAGATAAGCATATTTATTTTTATTGTAAAAATCTTATTTATGTTATAGAACAAGCAGAAAAACAAAAAATTGATAAAAAAAGATTAAGTGTTTTACTTCGAAATAGTTATTGTTATTTTATGTGGCATTTTAATATGGAAATGACTATGGATTATTCAGCTATTCATTATATATTTGATTTAATTCCTTATTATAATAAATATGAAGAATATTATGATGATACTATTGGTAATCATTGGCTTAAATATTGGATTGAAGTTATAAATTCCAATCATTTAGAAGATGATTTTCTTAAGTTTATTGATTTTTGTAAAACTTCTTCTTTGTAGTTTATAAATTGCATTTTATAAAGAAAAAAATGTTGGCTACTTGATTTTATTTTGTTTTCTATACTATAATATTTCTGAGGAGATGAACAAATGGATAGTGAAATGATACTTTTAGATGCTACAGAAAAGATGGATAAGGCAATTGAAAACTTAATTCATCGTTTTGCAACTGTAAGAGCAGGGAGGGCTAATCCATCTAGTTTAGATGGAATTGTTGTTGAATATTATGGTAGTATGACTCCTTTAAAACAATTAGCAACTATTTCTGTTCCAGAAGCTCGACAATTATTAATTAAACCTTTTGATAAAGGTTCATTAGGTGCTATAGAAAAAGCTATTTTATCATCTAATCTTGGATATACTCCAGGAAATGATGGCGAAACAATTCGGATTGTTATCCCAGAATTGACAGAAGAGAGAAGAAAAGAGCTTGCAAAACAAGTAAAATCTCTATCTGAGGATGCAAAGATTTCTGTACGTAATATTCGACATGATGCTTTAGAAGAGGTTAAAAAGGCAGAGTTACCAGAAGATGAAGAAAAAGGTTTAGAAAAAAATATTCAAGATTTAGTCAATGATTATAATAAAAAAATAGAGTCCAAGTTAAAGGAAAAAGAAGAAGAATTAATGACTGTTTAATTGTATTAATAAAAATATTTCTTGTAATTCTTTATAGATATGATATAATCTATCTATCGACTGTGAAGAGGAGTAGTAATGAATGATTTATGTATAGAGAGACTATGGTTGGTGGAAATAGTTCATAATAGTTCATGAATTCGCCTATGGAGTTCTTATTAATCATAAGCGTATTTCTTGCGTTAAAAGATTTAAGTGTGTAGTAATAACTATGAAATAAGGTGGTACCGCGAAAATTCGTCCTTATGTCATGGTTATTTTTTTTAAGGGGAACATTATGGAAAGAAAAGTTTTATTTGATTTAGATGGTACTTTAATGACTGGTGATTATCATTCTACAGAAAGTAAATATTTTACAGAACTTTATGGTGATAAAGCTTATAATGTTTTAGATGGATTAGTTAAATACTTAGATGAGTATGAACATCGATTTAAAAGATATGAAATAGATGTTTTAAGTAGGTTTTTAACAGATAAAGCTGGTTTTTTAATTTCTGAGAAAGATATTAATGGGTGGATTGAATGTACAGCTGAAATAGATAATGTTTTAGAAGATGGTATAATTGATGTTCTTGAGTATTTTCAAAGTCAAAGATATACTTTGGGAGTTCTAACTAATTGGGTTAAAAGGGCACAAGAAAAACGACTAATCAATATGGGAATAAGAGATTATTTTAGTGAACTATATACAGGTGACATAGTATTAAAACCACATTTAGAGACATATTATATGGCAATTGGAAAATATCCTAAAGAAAAATGTGTAATAATTGGTGATAATTCTGAGAAAGATTATGGAGTACCTATGAGTATAGGAATAAATTCTTATTTGTATGATAAAAAAGATAAGTATCCGGAGATTACTAAAAACAAAGTAAAGAAATTAAATGAAATAATATTATAGGAGGTAAATTTATGGATAATAAAAAATTTGATGCGATTAAAGAAGCATTAGAAAAAGACTTAGTTGATGTACAAGATATTAAGGAATTAAATGAATTAAAAGTTAAATATTTAGGCAAAAAAGGTTTAATTACAGAATTAAATAGTGAGATTAAAAATATACCAAATGAAGATAAGAAAGATTTTGGATTAAAAGTGAATGAATTGCGTAATCAGTTTAATGAATATTATGAAATGCAAAAAGAAAAATTGGATTTAGAGGAATTAAACAAGAGATTAGAAAATGAAACAATTGATATTAGTTTGCCTGCTACTAGGATAAATTTAGGTGCTCCTAATATTTTAGAGAAACTTATTGAAGAAGTAGAAGAGGTATTTTTATCTATGGGATATGATGTTGTAGATGGTCCTGAAATAGAAGAAGATAAATATAATTTTGAAATGTTAAATATTCCTAAGGGACACCCTGCAAGAGATGCTCAAGATACTTTTTATGTTGAAGGGGAAGAAATTCTTCTTCGTAGTCAAACTTCTCCTGTGCAAGTAAGAACAATGCTTAAGGGTGAAGGAAAAGTACCTATTCGTATGATTTGTCCGGGTAAAACATATCGAAGAGATGATGATGATGCATCACATTCTCATCAATTTATGCAAATAGAAGGGTTACTTGTTGATAAAGATATTAGTCTTTCTCATTTAAAGGGGACAATGGATGTTTTATTTAAACGTTTATTTGGAAATAATGTAGAAACACGTTTTCGTCCAAGTTATTATCAATTTACAGAGCCATCTGTAGAAGTTGACATCACTTGTGTTAATTGTCATGGAAAAGGTTGTAATGTCTGTAAAAATACTGGTTGGGTTACTGTTGTAGGAGCTGGTGTTGTTCATCCTAATGTTTTACGTATGAGTGGATATGATCCAAATGTTTGGAGTGGTTTTGCCTTTGGTTTTGGAGCAGAGAGACTTGCAATGTTAAAATATGATATTAATGATATACGTACTTTCTATAATGCAGATTTAAGGGAGACAAATACATTTGATAGGGAGGATGAGGAATAATGATAAGTTTAAATTGGGTTAGTGATTATATTGATATAGATGATCAAGATGTATATGAGCTTGCGACTAAGGTAACAAAAGCTGGAATTAATATCGAAGGTGTTATTACTCATCATATCCCAGGCTTGGTTATTGGTGAAATTTTAAATGTAGAGGAGCATCCAGATAGTGATCATTTACATGTTTGCTCTGTTTCTATTGGGAAAGAGACTTTACAAATTGTTTGTGGAGCGCCAAACGTTAGGGAAGGATTAAAGGTTATTGTAGCGACAGTAGGAGCGATTCTTCCAGGAGACTTTGAAATTAAGAAAAGTAAGATTCGTGGAGTTGAATCATGTGGTATGATTTGTGCTTTATTTGAACTTGGATTAGAAGAAAAAACAGATGAGAATTATGCTAAAGGAATTACAGAACTTGATAAAGATGCACCTGTAGGAAAAGACCCTATTTCTTATTTGGGATTAGATGATACTTTATACGATTTAGATATTCATAAACACCGTAATAATGATTGCTATTATCATATTGGTTTTGCTTACGAGATTGCTTGTATTTTAAATAGAAAAGTAAAGCTTCCTAATCTTGACTTTAAAACAGTAAAAGATAATATAAACGATCATTTTAAATTGGAAGTAAAAAGCAAGAAATGTACTTATTATATGGCTAGAGAAGTTCGTAATGTTAAAATTGGGGAAAGCCCAGATTTTATTAAAAGACGTTTAATTGCTGCTGGTATGAGACCAATTAATAATGTTGTTGATATTTCTAATTATGTAATGCTTGAATTTGGACAACCTCTTCACTTTTTTGATAAAGATAAATTAGGTGAAAAAATTGTTGTAAGAGATGCTAAAGATAGTGAGACTATTACAACTTTAGATGGAAAAGAAAGAGTTTTAGATAAGAATGATATTGTGATTACAGATGGCAAAAAAAGTGTTTGTATTGCTGGTGTTATGGGTGGTGCAAATACTGAAGTTGATGAAAATACAAAAAATATTTTAATTGAATCTGCTATTTTTGATCCAGTTAGTATTCGCTATACATCTCGTAAATTAGAATTACCTAGTGAAGCTAGTATTCGTTATGGAAAAGGTTTATCTTTTGAATATACGGAGATGGCTAGTAAGAGGGCTTGTCATTTATTAGAAAAGTATGCTGATGCTGAAGTTTTAGACGGTTTTGTATTAGTTGATAATGAAAAATATGAAGAAAAGAAGCTTTCTTTTAAGCCTGAAGATGTTGATAAAATTTTGGGAATTACTATTTCAGAAGAAGATATGAAACATGAATTAGAACGTTTGGATTTTCCATATACTTTGAAAAAGGGTATTTTTGAAGTTACCATTCCACATAGAAGACTTGATATTGATTGTAATGTTAATGACATTGCAGAAGAAATTGGTAGACTTTATGGATATAACAATTTAGTTTCTACTCTTCCTAGTGTGCCAATTCGAAGAGGTGAATATATAGGTGATGTTAAGTATCGTAAACTTGTTTCGAAAAGACTTCGTAGTCTAGGACTTACTGAAGTTAAAACTTATACATTAATTAGCCCTGAAATGGCTAAAAAATTTGTTTATGAAGATAAGAAGCAAGTTGTTTTACCAAATCCTATGAGTTTAGATAAGAGTGTTGTTCGAACTACTTTGCTTCCTTCTTTAATGAATTCATATGATTATAACATTTCTCGTGGAGTTAAGGATATTTTAATTTACGAGATTGCTAAGACATATGATGCCAGTTACAATGAAGTTAGTAAAGTTGCAGGACTTATGAGTGGAAATTACCTTACTAATGATTGGAAGGGAAACTATAAAGTTGATTTTTATGTTGTTAAAGGAATTCTTGAAAATTTGCTAAATTATATGGGATATGAAGGAAGATATTCTTTTATAAGAAGTACATGTAATGATTTACATCCTGGGGTACAAGCTAATATTATTTTAGATGGAAAGAGTATTGGAATTATTGGAAAAGTGCATCCTAATATTAGTAAAAAAGAAATTTATGTTTTTGAGCTTGATTTAAATAATATTTTTGGAAAAACAAGTAAATTAAAATATAGGGAAGCTTATAAATATCCTAGTGTTCAAAAGGATATGGCATTTATTCTCGATAAAAAAATAGATGTTAGTGAAATTATGAGAACAATTCAAAAAGCAGCTAGTAAGATTTTACAAAAAATTACAGTATTTGATGTTTATGAAGGAGAAAATGTTTCTAAAGATAAAAAGAGTGTTGCTTTTAATTTAGTATTTAATGGTATTACTAAAACACTTACAGATGAAGAAGTTATGAAGGAATTTAATAAAATTATTGATAAAGTTATTGTAACTCATAAAGCTGAATTAAGAGATAAGTAGAAGGATAATAATTTTAATTTATCCTTTTATTTTTTTTTGATTTATTATATAATTTGGTTAAGATAGGAGTGATTTATTTGGAAAATAATAATGTAGAAGTTCTTGATGAAAAGCAGGAAGTTCAACAGCCAGTAGTGGAACAGGAAAATATAGTTGAAGGAAAAGATAAAGGAAAGGGTGGAAAAAAGGGAATTATTATTTTGTTAGTTTTTTTAGCCTTACTTGCTATTGGTTTTGGAGTTTATTATTTTATAAATAAGAATACAGAATCAACTAAAGTTGATACAAATACTAAAAAATATAAGTCTGAATATCGAATTAGTTCTAATGGGTTAGAAAATTTTGATTTGTATTTTTTGAAATTAGAAAATGAAGAAAAGAATAAGGTGTATAGTCCTTTATCTATTAAATATGCATTAGAAATGTTAAGTGAAGGAGCAGGAGGAGATTCTAAGAAGCAAATTGATGCTGTTATTGGAGATTATAAAGCAAAAAGTTATCCTAATAGTGAACATATGAGTTTTGCTAATGCAATGTTTATTCGTAATTCTTTTAAAGAAAATATAGTAGAAGATTATACGAATAATTTATCTAGTAAATATGGAGCAGAAATTTTGTATGATGAATTTAGTAGTGCACAACCAATGAATAATTGGGTAAAACAAAAAACATTTAATTTAATTGATAATTTCTTTAAGGATGATGATGTTGCCCAAGAAGATTTTATTCTTACGAATGCTTTAGCTATTGATATGAACTGGAATAATCAGATTCATTGTACTTGTGGACATAAAATTCCTTGTGTTAATGATGGGTATTATAGTATTTCTTATGCTCATGAAAAATTAGATGATGATAGTGAAGCAGCTTATTCTAATGCTGAATATCCATTTGATAGTGATGAGGCGTTCTTTGGTGATCAATATCGAAATAGAAAAAATGAATTTAATGGAAAAGAATATACGAAAGGTGCAACTGTTTTAGCAGACTTTAATAAATATGATATCATTAAAGAATTAGGGGAAGATAAGATTAGAGAAATTATTCGTCCTGAATATGAAGCTTGGTTAAAAACAGAAGATGGAAAATCAGCAATGCGTGAAGAGTTTCCTACAAATGCTGATGAATATGTAAATAAGTTTATTAAAGAGTTAAAAGAAAATTATGGTAAGAGCGCTAATTCAACAGATTTCTTCTTGTATGAAGATGATAATGTAAAAGAATTTGCGAAGGATTTA